>NZ_JBQEPN010000007.1:55277-93189 GCF_052045775.1 Curtobacterium sp. 22159 | reverse complement strand
CGAGACTCGCGGGGCGCAGCCCGAGACTCGCCGCCCGCTCAGTTCGCGTGCGGGTGCCGTGCGTCGTACCGGCGGAACGACGGCACGAGTCGGAGGAGCAGCGCGACGAGCCCGATGATGAGCACGCCGCCGATGATCGGCGGGTACGCGATGCCCGCGGCGACGACCAGGCCCGCGTAGAGGTCCCCGATCCGCGGGCCGCCCGTGACGACGACGGTGAAGATCCCCTGCAGACGCCCGCGCATCCCGTCCGGCGCCGCCGCCTGGAGGATCGTGCCGCGGAACACCGCGCTGACGTTGTCGGCCCCGCCCGCGACCGCGAGGAAGAGCGCCGCGGCCCCGAGTGCGGGCAGGATGCCGACGTCGAAGGTCTCACCCGCGCGGCCCCCGAGGGCGGACGCGAACGCGATGACCACGCCGAACAGCGCGATCGCTCCGCCGTACACGGTGATGGCCCAGCCGACCGCCTCACCCTGGCGGCGGACGTGTCCGAGCGGGCCGGAGAACACGCTCGACACGAGGGCGCCGATCGCGTACGCCGCCGTGAGCGCCCCGACCGTGACCGCTCCGCCGCCGATGACGAGCGCACCGATCGCGGGGAAGAGCACGCGTGGCTGGCCGAACGTCATCGCGATGATGTCGAGCACGAACGTCATGGTGATGTTGCGGGAGCGTCGGAGGAACTTCGCGCCCTCGACGAGCGAGCCGAGCCCGGGGCGGAGCGCGTCGTGCTCGGGCGCCATCCGCGGCAGGGTGAACACCCCGAGGAACGCGCAGCTGAACAGCACCACGTCGATCGTGTAGGTGGGAGCGAAGCCGACGGCGGCGATGAGCACGCCGGCGACCGCCGGACCGACCGTGACCTGCAGGCCCGCCGCGATCCCGCCGAGGGCGCTCGCCGCGGGCAGGAGGTCGACGCCCACGAGCCGCGGGACGATGGCCGCGCGGGACGCGCCGTTCACGGTGGCCGCGACGGCGTTCACCGTCGCGAGGACGTACAGGAGCGCGACGCTGTGCAGGCCGAGCCAGGCGTGCGTGGCGATGAGCGCGACGGCGAGCCAGGCGACCACGGCGGACCAGAGCGCGACGGTGCGGCGGTCGAAGGCGTCGGAGAGCATGCCGCCGTAGAGCCCGGCGGCGATCATCGGCACGAGGGCGATGACGCCCACGAGCGACACCGCGAAGGTGGAACCGGTGATGTCGTAGACCTCGAGGCCGACGGCGACGGTGGTCATCTGCGTGCCGATGCCGGCGATCGCGGTGCCGGCCCAGAGCCGGGCGAAGGCGGGGGAGCGGCGGAGGGGTGTGAGGTCCGCGAGGAGTCGGCGTCGACGCTCGTCGGTCGGTGTGGATGATGTCACGGTGGAACCATTCTGGGGCCTGCGACGCCCTGCGTGGCGCGGACCGCGCTCTCTGGTTGACTTGCCTGCATGACTGACCTGAACAGCAAGCCCGAGTTCGACGCCCCCGAGGGCCCGGCCCCCACCGAGCTCGTCGTCACCGACATCGTCGAGGGTGACGGCGACGTCGCGAGCGCCGGTTCGACCGTCAAGGTCCACTACGCCGGCGTCGAGTACGAGACGGGCGAGGAGTTCGACAGCTCGTGGAACCGCGGCGAGCCGATCGACTTCCCGCTCGCGGCGCTCGTGCGCGGCTGGCAGGAGGGCATCCCCGGCATGAAGGTCGGCGGTCGCCGCAAGCTCGTCGTCCCGCCGGAGCTGGCCTACGGCCCCGCGGGCGGTGGCCACTTCCTCTCCGGCAAGACCCTGATCTTCATCATCGACCTGCTCGGGGTCCGCTGATGCAGGTCGGCGCACCGACGATCGAGCTGAACGACGGCCACCGGTTCCCGGAGCTCGGCCTCGGCACCTACGGGCTGAACGGCGACGAGGGCGCCGCTGCCGTCGGTACGGCGATCACGAGCGGCTACCGGCTGCTCGACACCGCGCTCAACTACGGCAACGAGGACGCCGTCGGGAAGGCCGTGCGCGAGTCGTCGGTCGACCGCGAGGACCTCGTCGTCACGTCGAAGCTCCCCGGCCGTCACCACGGCTACGACGAGGCGCACCGGTCGATCGACGAGACGCTCGGCAACCTGGGTCTCGACCGCGTCGACCTGTACCTCATCCACTGGCCGAACCCGTCCGTGGACAAGTTCGTCGACACGTGGAAGGCGTTCGTCGACCTCCGCGACAGCGGCAAGGTCCGCTCCATCGGCGTCTCGAACTTCACGCCGGAGCACCTCCGTCGGATCGTCGACGCGACCGGTGTCGCCCCAGCGGTCAACCAGGTCGAGCTGCACCCGTACTTCCCGCAGGCCGAACTGCGGAAGGTCCACCAGGAGCTCGGCATCGTCACCGAGAGCTGGAGCCCGCTCGCGAAGCGCTCGGAGCTCCTCACCGAGCAGCCGATCGTCGACGCCGCCGCTGCGCACGGTGTGACGCCGAGCCAGGTCGTGCTCCGCTGGCACGTCCAGCTCGGGGCCGTCCCGGTGCCGAAGTCGGGCGACGCGGACCGGCAGCGCGAGAACCTCGACGTGTTCGGCTTCGAGCTCACCGACGACGAGGTCCGGGCGATCTCCGGGCTCGAGCGCGGGCGTCTCTGGGACGGCGACCCGGACACGCACGAGGAGATGTAGACGCCGACGCGTCGGACTGGAGGCGCGGTGCCGGTCGGCACCGCGCCTCCGGTCGTTCTCGGTGTCGGTCCGGCGGGACTACACTGGACACCCCTGTTTGCCGAAGGGTGGCGTGTGTCCGAACCGACCGAGATCGACCGCGAGCGTGGCTACGTGGACGGGCTGTTCGCCCGACTCGACGAACTCACCGCCGAGGCCGAGCAGCGACTCGCCGAGACCCGCCGTCAGGCGGTCGGCGGGAACCACCAGAGCCGCAGCGAGCGTGACGCCTACGCGCGGCTCTACGAGGACACCATCGCGACGCTCGAGCGCGTGGGCGACCGGCTGGTGTTCGGTCGACTCGAGGTGTCCGAGCCCGACGGCGACGACGACGCCTTCCGCTACATCGGCCGGGTCGGTCTGCGGGACCGTGAGCACCGTCCGCTCCTGCTCGACTGGCGCGTGCCCGGGGCGAGCGCCTTCTACCAGGCCACGGCCGCGCACCCGATGGGGATGCGGGCCCGACGACACCTGACCCTCGACGGTCGCCGCGTGGTCGGCATCGAGGACGAGGTCTTCGACGCCGCGCTCTACGACGACGAGCGCACGCACCTGCAGGGCGAGGGCGCGCTCCTGGCAGCGGTGACCGCCGAGCGCACCGGCCGGATGACGGACATCGTCGCGACCATCCAGGGCGAGCAGGACCGCATCATCCGGTCCCCGCTCGAGGGGGTCCTCATCGTGCAGGGCGGCCCGGGCACCGGCAAGACGGCCGTCGCACTGCACCGTGCCGCGTACCTGCTGTACTCGTACCGCGAGCGGCTCCGGGGCTCCGGGGTGCTCATGGTCGGCCCGTCGCCCGCGTTCCTGACCTACATCGAGCAGGTGCTCCCGTCGCTCGGTGAGACCGGCGTCGTCATGGCGTCCCTCGGCTCCCTCTACCCGGGCGTGCACGCGACCCGGCACGACCAGCGGGACGTCGCGGCGGTGAAGGGTTCGGCGGAGATGGCGCAGCTGCTCCGCCGTGCCGTGCGCTCGCGGCAGGTCGTCCCCACCGCCGCGGTGACGCTCGACGTCGAGGGGGAACGCCTGGTGGTGCCGCCGGAGCTCGTCGCCGACGCGATGAAGCGCGCGCAGGACCGCGGGAAGCCGCACAACGTCGCCCGGGTCACGTTCAACAAGATCGCGCTCGACGCCATGACGCGCCTGCTCGCCGACCAGCTGCGGCAGCGCGGCACCACGGTCGACGAAGCGGACGAGAAGGTCCTGCGCGAGGACATCCGGTCCTCGTACGACGCCCGCGTGCTGCTGAACACGGCGTGGCTGCCGTTGCCGCCCGAGAAGTTCCTCGAGGACCTCTACGCGCGGCCGAACTGGCTCGCGAGCCTCACCCCGCACTGGACCGACGAGCGCCGGGCGCTGCTCCGCCGTCCGCGTGGCGCGGGCTTCACCGTGGAGGACGTGCCCCTCCTCGACGAGGCCGCCGAGCTCCTCGGCCCGTTCGACCCGACCGGCGGCGCTGCGAAGCGTGCTGCGAAGGCCAGCCGGAACCGCGACATCGAGAACGCGCGCCAGGCGATCGAGAACATGGGGGTCGAGGGGATCGTCACGGCGGAACAGGTCGCCGGGTCCTTCGCCGAGGGCGGTGACGCCCGCACGACCGCGGAGCGTGCCGCCGAGGACCGCGAGTGGACCTACGGGCACATCGTCGTCGACGAGGCGCAGGAGCTCTCCCCGATGCAGTGGCGGGTGCTCGCGCGCCGGAACCCACTGCGCTCGTTCACCATCGTCGGCGACATGGCGCAGGGCTCGTCGCCCGGAGCCGCACGCACGTGGGACGACGTCGTCGGGGCACTCGCCCGTCGTCGCCGGGGTCGCGCGCCGCAGGTGCCGATCGAGCACCGCATCGAGGAGCTCACGGTCAACTACCGGACGCCGCGCTCGATCGTCCGGGCAGCAGGTGCCTTCGCCGACGCCGCGGGACTCGCGGTCACCCGCACCGAAGCGGTCCGCGACGGCGATCCGGTCGAGCGGCTGCGGGCCGACCGGGCGGACCTGCTCGACACCGTCGCACGGGTGGTCGACGCCGAGCGGGAGCGGATCGGCAACGGCACGATGGGCGTCATCGTACCCGAGGCGGACGTCGACGCGGTGCGGCAGCGCCTGGCGCGGACCGAGGCGGACGTCCGGTCGCTGGGCTCGCCCCGACCGGGCTCCGTGACGGTGCTCACCGGTGCCGACGCGAAGGGACTCGAGTTCGACGGCGTCCTGCTCGTCGACCCGGACCGCGTCGGGGCCGATGCGGCGCGGGCTGCTGCGGCGGTCTACGTGGCGATGACCCGGCCGACCCGGCGCCTGACCGTCATCGACGTCGACTGACCCGGCCGCACGCGGTCCTGAGCCGTTGCCGACGAGCCGCCACGCGCCTCCCGGCCCCGGCTCAGGCTCCGGCCGCCGGGACGCGGGGCGTCTCGGTCAGGCCGGCGCGCCCTCGTCCCGCACCCGTGACACCAGCGCGGCCCACGGTCCGTCGAGCCGGGTGCCCGGGATCGTGACGGTCCGCTGCTCCAGGACGATCGTCCAGGTGAAGTCGTCGCGCACGGCCGATGCCGGTGCCGACGGCGCCGTGCGGGGGAGTGCCGCCACGAGGTCGGCCCAGCCGTCCGGGTCGTCGGCGGCGTCGGTGTCGACCCACCAGCCCCGGGTGGTGCCGGCGATCCCCCCGCTACGGCGGACGTCGATGCGCATGTCCCCGACGGTACGCCGAGCGCCCGGGTCAGTCGAGCACGCCGACCGTCCGCCACGCGTCCTGCACGGCGGTGTGCTGTGCTGACCCTGCCCCGAAGCGTGCCCCCGCTGCGTCGACGGTGACCGCCGCGAACCCCGCGAAGTCGATCGAGGAGGTGACCGCGTCCGACCGGAGCGCGTCCCACCAGACGGCACCGGCGCCCTCCCACGCGTTGCCGCCGATCGCGGTGGCCGCGAGGAAGAACGCGTGGTTCGGGATGCCGGAGTTGGTGTGGACGCCGCCGGAGTCCTCGGTGGTGTGCACGTAGCCGGCCATCGTCGCCGGCTGCGGGTCCTTGCCGAGCACCGGGTCGTCGTACGCCGTCCCCGGAGCGCGCATCGATCGCAGCGCGACCCCGTGCACGGCCGGGGTGAAGAGCCCCTCGCCGATGAGCCACGACGCCTGGTCGGCGGTCTGGTGCCGCGCGTACTGGGCGACGAGCGAGCCGAACACGTCGCTGATCGACTCGTTCAGGGCGCCGGACTGGCCCTCGTACGTCAGGTCGGCCGTGTACTGCGTGACGCCGTGCGCCAACTCGTGCCCGATGACGTCCACCGCGATCGTGAAGCGGTTGAAGACCTCGCCGTCGCCGTCGCCGAACACCATCCGGCTGCCGTCCCAGTAGGCGTTGTCGTAGTCCTGCCCGTAGTGGACGGTCGCGTCGAGCGGCAGGCCGGCACCGTCGATCGAGACCCGGTCGAAGACCTCGAGCCAGAAGGCGTGGGTGTCGCCGAGTCCGGTGTACGCCTCGTCCACCGCGGGGTCGCCGGAGTCCGGGTCACCCTCGTGCCGGACCGCGGTGCCGGGCAGCGTCGTCGACCCGTGGGCGTCCGAGATGGTCCGCTGCGGGGAGCGGTCGACGGCGCCGCTCGCGGTCTGCGGCGCCGCGCGGTGTTCGCGCTTGGGTGCCCGGACGGTGTCGAGCGACGCCAGCGCGGTCCGAGCCGCCTCGGCCGCGCGGGGGAAGTGCTCGGCGTCGGCCACGGCGCGGAGCAGGTAGGGCGGGACCACGGATCGGATGCGGTCGGTCGGTGTCATGGCGTCATGCAACCACCGGGGACCGACACCCGCGGTCAGTCGCGCTTGCGGTTCTCGACGAGCGCGAGCGCGTAGGACTCCCACCACTGTCCGGCCGCCGGGCCGCCGTTGCAGGTGCCGTCGCTGAGCCCCGGGGTCTTGACCCAGAGCAGCGCGTCGAGACGGGTGGAGCCGCGGGTGACGTGCGGAGGCTGACCGAGTCCCGCGCCCTGCGGGTTGCACCACGTGCCGCGCCAGCCCTGACCGTTGCGGGAGACGTCGATGACGAAGTGCGGATCGCCGCCGACGGCATCGGCGAGCCGGTCGGCGTAGGCGCGTTCCTGGTCGACGCGGTAGAAGTTCGACACGTTCGTGAAGAAGCCCTGCGTCCGGTCGATGCCGGCCGAACGGAGCCACTTCGCCATGGTGGCCGTGGGCACCCGGTTCTCGTTGCCGCCGTCGAGGTAGACGGTGAGGCCGTGACCGGCGAGCTCGCCGACGGCCTTCCGGAGGAGCTCGAGCCGACCCTGTCCGAGGCGCTTGCAGACGTGGATCTGCGCGATCGAGTCGGGTTCGACGAGCACGACGGCCCTCGACCCCGCCATCGCCCGCACGGCCGCGCGGACCCACGGCAGGTAGGCGTCCGCCTCGGTGCCGCCCTTCGAGAAGCTCCCGCAGTCGCGGTCGGGCACGTTGTAGAGCACGAACACCGGCGTCTTCCGCTGCTGCTCGGCGCTCCGGACGACGTCGCGGATGGTCGCGCGGGTCGCGCTGACGGAGGTGTTCGTGAGCCAGGTCGCGATCGGCTGGCCGGCGATCACGGCGATCTGCCGAGCGGTCGCGGCGTCGCCGTGGGCCCGGGCCGCCGACTCCTGCTTCCCGGGCTGGTTCTGGTCGGACGGCTGACGCGCGAGCCCGCCGGGGAACGCCTGGGACGCGGTCCGCCGTTCGGCGACGTGCCGCCCGGAGGTGTCCGCGCCGCGGGGGAGGACCAGCACGAGCGTCGTGACGAGTGCGGCCACGACGACCGCGGCGATGCCGATCCAGGTCCACTGACGTCGGCCGGGACTGCGGCCTGCACGGGTTCCCTCGACACTCGGCATGCGTCCATGCTGGCAGCTCCGGTGTCGCCGCGCCCAGCCCGGCCGGGCGTTCCCCCAGCCGCGGTGCCGCGTCCTGCCAGGCTCGTCGCCGGTTCCTGTCAGGACGGTGCCCCAGACTTGCCGGATGTTCCGGAAGCTCCTCCTCCTCGCCCTGACCGCTGGCTACGCCTGGGTGATCTGGCGGATGACCCTGACACCGCACGTGTTCACGTCGGCGCAGAACTCGCTCGTGCTGCACGCCATCGCGTGGGTCCAGCAGCTGCCGCACGGTGGGTGGTTCACCTACGACCGCACGGAGTTCCTCGCGAACATCGCCATGTTCGTCCCCGTGGGCGTGCTGGCCGCGCTGTGGTTGCCGCGGCGCTGGTGGATCCTCGGCGCGGTCGTCGGAGTCGCACTCTCGGTGGGCATCGAGTCCGCGCAGGCCGCGTTCCTTCCCGGTCGGGTCGCCGATCCCCGCGACGTGCTCTCGAACGGTCTCGGTGGACTCCTCGGCGCCACGCTCGTCGGCTTCGTCCGGAGCCTCCTTCCGGCACCGCGGCGCCGTCGGCTCCGCACCCGCACGGCCTGAGTCTCTGCTAGGCTTCTCCGGTTGCCGTCGAACGGCCGCGGACAAAGAGCGCTCGTGCAGCAGGCACGGGCACCGCGCAACGGACAGGAAGGGGATCATCCATGGCACTTGACGCGAAGGTCAAGCAGGAGATCATCGAAGAGTACGCGACCCACCCGGGCGACACCGGATCCCCCGAGGTCCAGGTCGCCGTTCTCACGCGTCGCATCAACGACCTGAACGAGCACCTCAAGGAGCACAAGCACGACCACCACTCGCGTCGTGGTCTGCTGCTCATGGTCGGTCAGCGTCGCCGTCTCCTCGGTTACCTCTCCGACGTCGACATCAACCGCTACCGTGCGCTCATCGAGCGCCTCGGCCTGCGTCGCTAGTCGACTCGCAGACACTGCGTGACCCGGACGCCCCGGTCCTCCTCGTGAGGATCGGGGCGTCCTCCCGTTCCGGGGGAATGCTTGCGGTCGAGCGCCGGTTGGGTACGATGTTCATGCAAACGCATCGAAAGTCGGGACCCATCATGACCACCATCGCCGTCGTCTCCGCCGGACTCTCCGAGCCCAGCTCCACCCGTCTGCTCGCCGACCGCCTGGGCGCCGCCGCCGTCGACGCGCTCGCCACCCCGGGCCCGGACGGACAGCCGGGAGGCGCGGTGCGGCTCCTGCACATCGACCTGCGTCCGCTGGCGCACGAGATCACCGACGCGATGCTCACCGGGTTCGCGGCCCCCGCGCTCGCCGCCGCGATGGCGACCGTCGTCGAGGCCGACGCCGTCGTGTTCGTCACCCCGATCTTCACCGCCGGCGTGAGCGGCCTGGCGAAGTCGTTCCTCGACGTGCTCGACAAGGACTCCCTCGCGGACATGCCGGTCCTGCTCGGCGCGACGGGCGGCACCGCCCGGCACTCGCTCGCGATCGACCACGCGCTGCGACCGGTCTTCGCCTACCTCCGCGCCGCGGTCGTCCCGACGGGCGTGTTCGCCGCGACCGACGACTGGGGGAGCGAGGGCGACTCCGCCGCGCTCGACGGTCGCATCCGCCGGGCCGGGACGGACCTGGCGTGGGCGATCCGCGCCTCCCGTCGGACGCCGCAGGACGCCGACGCGCTCCCGGAGACGGCGGACTTCGCGTCCCTGCTCGGTGGTCTCGGGCACTAGGCCGCACGCTCCTCATCCCGTCCACAGCCTCCGTGGGGCAGCGCTGCAGCCGACGCCCGGTCCGTTCATCGATCCGTCCGGGAACCTCGTCCTGACGACGAGGAGGACCGATGGACACCAGACGGAACGGCAGGCGATCCGCGCCGACGACGAGCGCGCTCGTGAGCGCCGGCGGGCTCGTGGTCGCGCTGCTCACGGGGGCCGGCCTGTGGTTCGGGCACGAGCAGACGACCAGTACGCAGACCTCGACCGAGAGCACGACGAGCGACTCCGGCGCCTCGAGCGGCTCCGGGACGTCGAGCGGCTCCGGGACGTCGAGCGACTCTGGCACGTCGAGTGACTCCGGCGTGACACGGGGCGACTCCGGCAGCACCGCCTCCGGCTCCTCCGACGCGACGACGACGGGGTCGTGACGATGCGTGCCGCCGCCGAGTGGGACCTCTGGACCACCACCGCCCGCGTCGTCCTGGACCACCGGGACCGCCGCCACCTGGCCGCTGCCGAGGCGTGCGTCCGCGGGGTCACCACCGCGGTCGACGCCGCGTGCAGCCGGTTCCGGGACGACTCCGAACTCACCGTCCGCGCCGCCGACCTGGTGCACGGCGCAGCGGTGTCGCCGCTGCTGGCCGCGCTCGTGCACCACGCGCTCGACGCCGCCCGGGCGACGGACGGCGCCGTCGACCCGACGCTCGGTGCCCGCATGGTGTCCCTCGGGTACGACGCCGCCTTCACCACGGCGCCACCCGCGTCAGCGACGCCCGTACCCGCTCCGGAGGCGATCGCCCGTGGACTCGACCGACGACCCGCGTGGCAGCGTGTCCTGCTGTCCGGCACGTTCCTCCGGGTGCCCGACGGGGTGACCCTCGACCTCGGCGCCACCGCGAAGGCCGTGGCTGCCGACATGGCCGCGGCGAGCATCACCGCCCGGCTCGGCGTCGGAGCGCTCGTGTCGCTCGGCGGGGACGTCGCCACGGCGGGCCCGGAACCATCGGGCGGGTGGCAGGTGTGCGTGCAGGACCTCGCGACCGACCCGGCCGACCACGTCCGGATCGCAGCCGGGTGGTCCGTCGCGACGTCGAGCACGCAGAAGCGCCGGTGGGAGCAGGACGGCCGTGCCCGGCACCACATCCTCGACCCACGGTGGGGGCTGCCAGCCGATCCGGTCTGGCGGTCCGTGACGGTCGTCGCGCCGTCCTGCGTCACCGCGAACACCATGACCACCGCCGCGGTCGTCCGTGGTCACGGCGCCGTCGAGATGCTCCGTCGGAGCGGCCGCGCGGCACGGCTCGTGGCTGCGGACGGGTCGGTCGTGCGGCTCGGCGGCTGGCCGGCGGACGAGTCGCGCGCGGCCGCCTGAAGGGCCCCGCTCAGTACCAGTGCGGGTTGACGCTCATCTCGTGGTTCCACGCGCCGCACGGCGAGCCGTACGCGTCGTGGATGTACGCCAGGCCCCAGTTGATCTGCGTCGCGGCGTTCGTCCGCCAGTCCGCGCCGGCGACGGCCATCTTGCTGGCGGGCAGCGACTGCGGGATGCCGTACGCCCCGCTGGAGGTGTTCAGCGCGTTCGCACGCCAGCCGGACTCCTGCGTCCACAGTGAGACGAGGCACGAGAACTGGTCCGAGCCCCAGCCGTAGGCACCGATGGCGCTCCGGGCGTAGGCCTGGGCGCCGGCCGGGTCGACCACGACGCCGTCCGTGCTCGGGTACGACGAGCCGGAGCCGACGCTCGTGGTCGGGGTCGGCGTGCTCATAGCGGCGGCTGCTGCGGCTTCCTCGCGTCGGCGCTGCTGCTCGGCCTTCTGCGCGGCGACCTGCACGCCGAGCTGGTAGCGCTCCTCCGTCTTCGCGGTGGTGTCCTTGAGGGCGGCGAGCTGGGCGTAGAGCTCGTCGCTGTGCGCCTTCGTGTCCGCGACCGCAGCGTTCGCGGCGGCCTCGGCGTCCTCCGCGGCGCTCGCCTTCGTCTCGGCGGCGGTGGCGAGCTCGGCGCGTTCCGCTTCCGCGCGGGTCGCCTGGTCGTGCAGGGAGGACGCCGTCTTCGCGGCGACGGACGCGTCGTCCATCACGCCGGTCCACGTCGTCGACAGCTGGTCGAGCGCCCCGAGCTGGTACAGGAGCTGGTCGGGGTCCTTCGCGGTGGCGATGCGGGTCGTCATCTCGTTCGAGCTGCCGTCGCGGTACAGGTTGGCGGCCAGCTGTCCGGCGCGCTGCTGCGCTCGTTCGGCGGTCTTCGCCGCCTGGTCGGCCTGGGCCTGGAGGGACGTGGCGGTCTGGGTGGCGGAGGCCAGCTCCGCCTCGGCCCGGTCCGCCCGCTCGGAGGCGTCGAGCGCGGCCTGCGACTTCGCCGCGGCGGTCGCCTGCGCGGACTCGAGTGCCGCCTGCACCCGCGCGACCTCGCCCTTCTTCGCCTGCTCGTTGCCCTGCGCGCGCTGCACGTCCTGCCAGCTGGGGTACTCCGTCGCGTTCGCCGGGACAGCGGTGACGACGGGGGCGACGAGCGCGCCGACGACCAGCGCGGCCGCGACGTACCGGCCCCGGGAAGGGGTGAGGCGCATGGGAGCAGGCTACCCAGGACACGCCCGTTCGCCGTGAGCCTCGCCGCCGATTCCCTGTGGACTGGTAAAGTCCATCCCGTCCGGGGACCGTTTCCCCGGACGTTGGACAAACACTACGCAGGCCGGGCACGGAGCTGGTCATCGGTGGTGGCTCGCGGGCCGGACGGTTTCCCGAGTGCTTCTACTGCTGGCCAGACATGCGTCCCGATCCCTTCGGCGCGCACGCACCATCGGGTGCCGTCGCCCCAGCCTGCCGAACACATCAAGGAGGCACCCTTTTGGAGGGTCCCGAGATCAAGTTCGCCGAGGCCGTCATCGACAACGGCAAGTTCGGCACGCGCACCGTCCGGTTCGAGACCGGTCGGCTCGCACAGCAGGCCCAGGGCGCGGTCGCCGCGTACCTCGACGAGGAGACCATGCTCCTGTCGGCCACCAGCGCCGGCAAGCACCCGCGTGAAGGGTTCGACTTCTTCCCGCTGACCGTCGACGTCGAGGAGCGCTCGTACGCCGCCGGCAAGATCCCCGGTTCGTTCTTCCGTCGCGAAGGCCGTCCCAGCACCGAGGCGATCCTCGTCTGCCGTCTCATCGACCGGCCGCTGCGCCCGTCGTTCGTCGACGGCCTCCGCAACGAGGTCCAGATCGTCATCACCGTCCTGAGCATCGCGCCGGACGAGTTCTACGACGCGCTCGCGATCAACGCGGCGTCCGCGTCGACGCAGATCTCCGGTCTGCCGTTCTCCGGCCCGATCGCCGGTGTGCGCCTCGCGCTCATCGACGACCAGTGGGTCGCGTTCCCGAAGGCCTCGCAGCTCGCCGACGCCGTGTTCGACCTGACCGTCGCCGGCCGCGTCGTGACCGACGAGCAGGGCAACGAGGACGTCGCGATCATGATGGTCGAGGCGGAGGCCACCGAGCACAGCTGGGACCTCATCCAGGGCGGTGCCACCAAGCCGGACGAGGCCGTCGTCGCGCAGGGTCTCGAGGCGGCAAAGCCGTTCCTCAAGGTCCTCGTCGAGGCACAGGCGAAGATGGCGGCGCAGTCCGCCAAGGAGATCCAGGACTACCCGGTGTTCCCGGCGTACGCGCCCGAGGTCTACTCGGTCGTCGAGTCGCTGGCCCTCTCCGAGCTCGGCGAGGTCTACAAGATCGCCGGCAAGCTCGAGCGTCAGGACGCCGACGACGCCCTCAAGGCCCGCGTGAAGGACGCCGTCGCCGCCAAGGTCGAGGCCGGGGAGCTCCCCGCCGAGGCCAACGGCCAGGTCAGCGCCGCCTACAAGTCGGTCACGAAGAAGGTCGTCCGCGGCCGCATCCTGACCGAGCAGGTCCGCATGGACGGCCGTGGCCTCGCCGACATCCGCCCGCTCGACGCCGAGGTCGCCGTGATCCCGCGCGTCCACGGTTCGGCGATCTTCCAGCGCGGCGAGACGCAGATCCTCGGCGTCACCACGCTGAACATGCTCAAGATGGAGCAGCAGATCGACTCGCTGTCGCCTGTCACGAAGAAGCGCTACCTGCACCACTACAACTTCCCGCCCTACTCGACCGGCGAGACCGGCCGCGTGGGTTCGCCGAAGCGTCGCGAGATCGGGCACGGCTTCCTCGCCGAGCGCGCGCTCGTGCCGGTGCTGCCGTCGCGCGAGGAGTTCCCCTACGCGATCCGTCAGGTGTCCGAGGCCCTCGGCTCCAACGGTTCGACGTCGATGGGCTCCGTCTGCGCCTCGACCCTGTCGCTCCTCAACGCCGGTGTGCCGCTCAAGGCGCCGGTCGCGGGCATCGCGATGGGCCTCGTCTCCGACACCGTCGACGGTCAGACCCGCTACGCGGCGCTGACCGACATCCTCGGTGCGGAGGACGCCCTCGGTGACATGGACTTCAAGGTCGCCGGTACCTCGGAGTTCGTCACCGCGATCCAGCTCGACACGAAGCTCGACGGCATCCCGTCGTCGGTGCTCGACGCCGCGCTGAAGCAGGCGAAGGAAGCGCGCTCCGCGATCCTCGGCGTGCTGACCGAGGCGATCGACGCCCCCGACGAGATGGCCGACACCGCGCCGCGCGTCATCTCCGTGCAGATCCCCGTCGACAAGATCGGCGAGCTGATCGGCCCGAAGGGCAAGACGATCAACGGCATCCAGGACGAGACCGGTGCCGACATCTCGATCGAGGACGACGGCACCGTCTACATCGGCGCCGTCGACGGTCCGTCGGCCGAGGCCGCTCGCGCCCAGGTCAACGCGATCGCGAACCCGACGAACCCGGAGATCGGGGACCAGTTCCTCGGCACGGTCGTCAAGATCGCGACGTTCGGTGCGTTCGTGTCGCTGCTCCCGGGCCGCGACGGCCTGCTCCACGTCTCCGAGGTGCGCAAGCTCGCCGGTGGCAAGCGTGTGGAGAACGTCGAGGACGTCCTCGGCGTCGGCCAGAAGATCCTGGTCGAGGTCACCAAGGTCGACGACCGCGGCAAGCTGTCGCTCGCGCCGGTCGTCGCCGACGAGGTGGACACCGAGGGCAGCAAGGGTCACGAGACCCACGCCGAGGCTCCGGCCGAGGGCTGAACCCCTCCCGCGTCCTGACGCACGAACGGCCGCCGTCCCTTCCGGGGCGGCGGCCGTTCGCCGTTTCGGGATCGCCACGCGCGCCCTGCTCAGGCGGCGGGCGTCTCCTGGATGCCGACGAGCTGGGCGCGCCCGAGCAGGTGCTCGCGCAGGACGAACCCGACGACCGCGGGGGTCGCGTCGGCCGGAGCCTCGAGGACGGGGACGTCGAGCGCGCTCAGCGTGAAGAAGTAGCGGTGCGGACCGTGTCCGGCGGGCGGGGCGGCACCGAGGAACGTGTCCGTCCCGAACTCGTTGCGACGTCGGAGCGCCTCGGCCGGCAGGAGCGCGTCGTCCGTGCCCGCTCCCGCAGGCAGAGAGCTGACGGACGCCGGGATGTCCGTGACGGCCCAGTGCCAGAAGCCGGAGCCGGTGGGCGCATCGGGGTCGTAGACCGTCAGCACGAAGCTCTTCGTGCCCTCGGGGGCTCCGGACCACTCGAGCGCGGGGGAGCGGTCCTCGCCGCCGACGTCGGCGCCGCGGGCGGACGTCGGGAGCACGCCCCCGTCGGCGAAGTCGGGGCTCGTCAGGGTGAAGGTGGGCACCTCGGGGAGGTTCCAGTTGGGGTGGTTGGCCATGCCTCCACCCAACACCCGCAGCCTCGGTCGTCGCTCGGTGCCGACGTGCGGACGGGAGGCGCGGTTCGGGGCCGACCCGCGCCTCCCGACCGTCATCCGGTCACCCGGTGCGTGTCCGGTGCGTCAGGAGGCGAGCACGCGCTCCACGACGCGGCCGAGGGCCGCGGTGGCTGCGATGGCGTCGCCGGCGTACGCGCCGGACATGGCCCCGTCGCGCGCGAGCATGAGTTCGTCGGCACCGTCGCCCGGCAGCGCGTGCCCGGCTGCCTGCAGCAGGTCGGCCAGCCGCTCCGTGTACCAGTCGCGGTGCATCGCGACGACCTCGCGCACGGGGTCGCGCGGGTCGTGGTACTCGGCGGCCGCGTTCAGGAACGCGCACCCGCGGAACTCGGATTCGTTCACCTCGTCGGCGAGGGCGTCGACCCAGGCGCGCACGGCGTCGTCCGGGGTTGCGGCGCCGGCGATGAGCTGTTCCATCCGCTGCTGCACGCGTTCGTGCTGTGCGCGGATGTAGGCGAGGATCAGGTTGTCCTTCGACCCGTAGTGCTTGTAGAACGTCGCCTTCGTGACGCTCGCCTCGGAGATGAGACGGTCGACGCCGACGCCGTGGATGCCCTCCTCGTAGAAGAGGCGCGTCGCGGTGTCGAGGATGCGGACCTTCGCGCCGCCGGAGCGGGGAGCCGGGGGGACGCTCGACCCGTCCGGCGACGCGAGGTTCGCGCTCGGGCCAGGGAGACGCTGGACGGCCGGTTGGGGGGAATCGACCGTCACAGCGTGGCTCCTTGGACTCATCGGCTCCGCGGCGGAGCGGGGGGACTCGTGTGCCGCGTAGGACTGATGTCCCGAGCCACCGGATCGGAATCTAGGGGGGCTTCCGATCCGGTGCAACCACTGTACCACAAGGAGGACAGACAGACGAGTCTTTCTATCCTCCTCTGCTGTACCCCACTTCGAGTGACATCGTGTGGGCCTGTGGAAACTGGGCGAGCGGCCGTCGCGGATCAGTAGGCTCGTCTGCGATGAACCACCCAGTGCCGTTGCCGCTCGAGGCCCCGGACACGTCGTTCCTGACGTCCGGGGGCGCCTTCGTCCGCCGATCCGTCCTCCCGTCCGGCGTGCGGGTCCTCACGGAGGCCATGCCCGGAGCGAGTTCGACGAGCCTCGGGTTCTGGGTGGGCGTCGGTTCCCGCGACGAGCGCGAGGGGCAGTACGGCTCGACGCACTTCCTCGAACACCTCCTGTTCAAGGGCACGGCGACCCGCTCGGCCCTCGACATCGCGATCTCCTTCGACTCCGTGGGCGGCGAACACAACGCGGCCACGGCGAAGGAGTACACGTGCTACTACTCGCGCGTCCGGGACGCCGACGTGCCGATGGCGGTCGCGGTCATCGGTGACATGGTGACCGGCTCGGTGCTCGACCCCGCCGCGTTCGACGTCGAGCGCGGCGTGATCCTCGAAGAACTGGCGATGGCGGCCGACGACCCCGCCGACGTCGCGGGCGAGGCCTTCTTCGCTGCGGCCTTCGACGGGCACGCCCTCGGCCGACCGATCGGTGGCACGCCGGAGAGCATCCGCGCCGTGCAGCGCGACGAGGTCCTCGCGCACTACCACGAGCACTACGCACCGAACGGCATCGTGGTCACCGCGGCCGGAGCCATCGACCACGACCACTTCTGCGACCTCGTCGAAGCGGTGTTCCAGGGTGCCCCGAAGGCCTCGCCGCTGGCCCGGCGCACGCCCGAGCCCGTCGCCGACCCCGCCGTGCCGAAGCTCTCCGTCGTGCACCGCCCGACCGAACAGGTCAGCATGCTCCGCGGCTCGCAGGGCCTCGACCTCCGTGACGAACGTCGTCCGGTCCTCAGCGTGCTCAACGCCGTGCTCGGCGGTGGCATGAGCTCCCGCCTCTTCCAGGAAGTCCGCGAGCGCCGCGGTCTCGCCTACGCCGTCAGCTCGTTCGCGCCCGCCTACCTCGACAACGGCGCGTTCGGTGTCTACGCCGGGTGCGCCCCCGACAACGTCGCCGGCGTCGTCGAGATCATCGACGCCGAGTTCCGGCGGATGGTCGACGACGGCATCACCGACGACGAGCTCCGCCGCGCCAAGGGGCAGATCGAGGGTGCGCTCACGCTCTCGCTCGAGGACTCCGACGCGCGCATGACCCGCCTCGGCCGGTCCGAGCTCGGCACGGGCGAGTTCACCGACCTCGCCACCGCGCTCGAGCGGGTCGACCGTGTCACGACGGACGACGTCCTCGAACTCTCCAGGGACCTCCTCACCCGCCCCGCGATCACCTCCGTGGTCGGCGCGGTGCAGCAGGACGAGCTCGCGGCAGCGATCGGGATCGGGGGGTGACGGACGTGTCGCACTACCTCTACCTCGTCCGGCACGGCGAGCACCAGGACGCCGAGCACGGACTGCGGGACGGCAAGCTCTCCGAGCGCGGCAAGCGGCAGGCGATGCTCGTCGCCGACCGGCTCGGCGGCGTGCCCTTCGACGGCGTGTACCACTCCCCGCTCGAAGCCCCGAGCGAGACCGCGTCGTTCCTCGCCCAGCGACTGCCGGCGATCCAGCCGGAGCCGTCCACGCTCCTCTTCGACTGCATCCCCTCCGGCCCGACGCCGGACATGCCGCACGCCTACCAGGGCTGGTACGGCGGCATCACGGAAGAGGAGATCGTCGCCGGCCAGGCCCAGATGGGCGACGCCGTGGCCGAGTGGTTCACCCCCGCGCGCGAGGACCGCCACGACCTCCTCATCACGCACAACGCCGTCATCGGGTGGTTCGTGCGCGAAGCATTCCAGGCACCCGAGTGGCGCTGGATGGGCACGAACGTCGCCCACACGTCGCTGACGATCATCCGCATCCGGTCGGCCAAGCCCGCCGAGGTGGTCGCGCTGAACGACCTGGCGCACCTCCCGGTGGAGCTCCGCACGGGCCTGCCGGTCGACCAGCCGGTCTGATCGCCGGCCCGAGCCGTCAGCGGACCGGCTTGCGGTACCAGGCGTTCGCGTTCGGGTTGTCGTTGAACGGCTGCACGCGCTCGTAGCCCCGGCTGCGGTACATCGCGCCCGCGGCGACGAGCGAGTCGTTCGTGTCGAGGACCACCGCGGTCGCACCGAGCGCCACGGCACGGTCCTCGAGCACGTCCATCACCCGGGTCGCCACCCCGGCGCCGCGGCCCTCGGGCGCGACGTACACGTGCTTGACCTCGAACCGGACGTCCGCCCCGTCGTCCGGGATCCGCCGGAGACCGCCGCACCCGACCGGCCGGTCGTCGTCGTACGCCACGACGAACACGCCGTCCGGATCGGTGAACTCCGCGGCGGGGGCGCGCTTGCGTGCGTAGCTGCCCTGCGCACTCGGGAACGTCGCCGCACGCTCATCGAGGTAGGCGTCCAGCAGCGCGTCGACCTCCGGTGCGTCGGCCGGTACCGTCCTGACCTCGAGCGTCATGTGTCGATCCTAGGATGGTGGGCATGGTCACTCCCGTCGCCGTCGTCGGCGCCACCGGTCGTCTCGGGGGCCTTGTGGCCTCCGTCGTCGAGGAACTGCCCGGGTTCGAGCTCGTCGCGAGCCTGTCCTCGAAGGACGGTGCGCACGAGGCCGACCCCTCGGTGTTCGGCGGAGCGGCCGTCGTGGTCGACGTGACCGTCCCCGCGCTCAGCCCCGCGATCGTCGACAACGCCCTCGCGAGCGGCGCGAACGTGCTGGTGGGGACCTCCGGCTGGTCCGGCGACCGTCTCGCGAAGCTCCGGGCCGGGCTCGAGGCGCGTCCGGACCAGGGCGTCTTCGTGGTCCCGAACTTCTCGGTCGGCTCCGTGCTCGGCACCCACCTGGCGACCATCGCCGCGCCGTGGTTCCCGGCCGTCGAGATCGTCGAGACGCACCACGCCGGGAAGATCGACTCCCCGTCCGGTACCGCCGTGCGCACGGCCGAACTGATCGCCGACGCCCGGCGCGAGGTCGGCCCGGTCGACGCCCCGCACGTCGACCAGCGCGCCCGCGGCCAGCAGGTCGCCAGCGTCCCCGTCCACTCGCTCCGGTTGCCCGGGGTGAAGGCGGTGCAGGACGTGGTGCTGAGCGGCCCCGGCGAGACCCTGACGATCCGCCACGACACGAACGACGACGTGGCGTACCTCGCCGGCATCCGCGCGGCCCTCTCCGCCGTCGGCTCGATGCGCGGGCTCACGGTCGGGCTCGGCTCCGTGCTCGGCATCGGCTGACCGTCGTGCGCTCCACGCTCCGATCGCCGTTCTGGGGAGCCGCCCTCATGGCCGTGCTCCTCGCGCTGTACATCGTGCTGGTCGGTCAGCGGGCGGTGGCCTTCATCGCGACGGGCATCCCGATCGGCATCGGCATCGGCGTCGCGCTGTTCGTCGTCGCCGCGATCGGTGCACTCCTGCTCGTGCTCGAGTTCCGGTTCGGGCTGCGCATCACCCGGCTCGGCGCACGACTCGAGGCCGAGGGCGGCGCACCGGCGGACGTCGTCGCCGTACGACCGTCGGGGCGGCCGACGCGCGAAGCGGCGGACGAGCTCTTCCCGCGGTACAAGGCCGCGGTCGAGTCGGACCCGACGGACTGGCGCGGCTGGTACCGGCTCGGTGTCGTGTACGACGCCGCCGGTGACCGCAAGCGGGCGCGGGCGGCGATGCGCGAAGCGCTCACCAGGGCGCGCATGACGGGCGGTCGGTCCCGGAGCAGCTGAGCCGCGCCTCCCGTCGGTCAGAAGACGGCGTCCACCGCGTCCTCCGCGCGGGTGTACCGGAACGTGTAGCCGGACTCGAGCAGCTTCGTCGGCACCATCTGCTGACTCGACAGCAGCATCTCGTCGGCCGCCTGCTGGAGGAGCAGCCGGAGCGCGAACTCCGGGATCCGGAACAGGTACGGCCGGTGCAGGTCCTCCGCGACGCGGTGCGTGATGCGGTCCGCCACCGCGGCCTCCGGCCCGGCGAGGTTCACCGGACCACGGACGTCCGGGGCCGCCGTCGCGAGGTGCACGATCGCGCCGACCTCGTCCTCGAGCGCGATCCACGGCCAGTGCTGCCCGCCGGTGCCGAGGCGACCGCCGAGCCCGGCCTTCGTGAGCGGGACGAGCGGCGCGAGCGCCCCGCCGCCCTTCCCGACGACGATGCCGGTCCGGAGCGTGATGACGCGGACGCCCTCGGGCGCGGCGTTCGCGGCCGCTTCCCACGCCGTGCACACCTCGGCGAGGAAGCCCGTGCCGGCCGGCGCGTCGTCGTGCAGCACGTCGGCGGGACGGTCGCCGTAGACGCCGGAGGCCGACCCCGAGAGGAACAGCGCCGGTGGCACGGAGGCGTGCCGCATCGCCTCGACGAGGGTCTCGGTGGCGTCCACCCGTGAGCGGAGGATCTCCTGCTTGTACGTCTCGGTCCAGGGCAGCTTGCCGATGTTCGCTCCGGCGAGGTTCACCACCACGTCGGCACCGTCGAGGATCGCCGGGTCCAGTGGTCGGGTGCCGGGGGACCACCGGAACTCGGTCGCGGTGTGCGGCTCGCGCCGGACGAGCGTCGAGACGTGGTGCCCGGCACCGCGCAGCGCGCGGACCAGGGGCGTGCCGATGAAGCCGGACGCGCCGGCCACCAGGATCGAGAGCGGCTGTTCCGTCATGTGGGCCTCCTGGTCGCCACGCTACTGGCGCAGTCTGGAGGCGCGGGGGACAGGACACGCCGGCTGCGGTCGGTCGGGGGTGGCGTCTAGGCTGCTGCCGTGACCGACAGCGAGACCGTGCAGCCCGACCCCTCCGTCGCGACCCCCTACGAGGACCTGCTCCGGCGCGTCCTCGAAGAAGGTGCTCCGAAGGGCGACCGCACCGGCACGGGCACCCGCAGCCTCTTCGGCGCGCAGCTCCGGTACGACCTGTCGCAGGGCTTCCCGCTCGTCTCGACGAAGCGCGTGCACTTCAAGTCGGTGGCGTACGAACTGCTCTGGTTCCTCCGCGGCGACGGCAACGCCCGCTGGCTGCAGGAGCACGGGGTCCGGATCTGGAACGAGTGGGCGGACGAGGACGGCGACCTCGGCCCGGTGTACGGCGTGCAGTGGCGTTCCTGGCCGACGCCGTCGGGGGAGCACGTCGACCAGATCGCGCAGGTCATCGAGCAGATCCGGACGAACCCGGACTCCCGTCGCCTCATCGTCTCGGCGTGGAACGTCGCCGACGTGCCGGACATGGCGCTCGCCCCGTGCCACGCGTTCTTCCAGTTCTACGTCAACGACGGCAAGCTCTCGTGCCAGCTCTACCAGCGCAGCGCGGACATGTTCCTCGGCGTCCCGTTCAACATCGCCTCGTACGCGCTGCTCACCCACATGATCGCCGCGCAGACCGGGCTCGGTGTCGGTGACTTCGTGTGGACCGGTGGCGACTGCCACATCTACGACAACCACGTCGAGCAGGTCGAGGAGCAGCTGACCCGCACGGCCTACCCGCTGCCGACGCTCGAGCTCGCCCCGCGCGACTCGATCGACGACTACGAGTACGAGGACTTCACCGTGCACGGCTACCACCACCACCCGGCGATCCGGGCCGCGGTCGCCGTCTGATGCCCTGGTCCGAACCCGTGCGCGGCGTCGGGATGGTCTGGGCGCGCTCGACGAACGGCGTGATCGGGGCCGACGGCGGGATGCCCTGGCACGTCCCGGAAGACCTCGCGCACTTCCGGCAGGTCACCGGCGACGCCACCGTCGTGATGGGACGCCGGACGTGGGAGTCGCTGCCGGAGCGCTTCCGGCCGCTGCCGGGGCGACGCAACGTGGTGCTCACCCGCGACGACGACTGGGCTGCCGACGGTGCCGAGGTGGTGCGCGACCTCGCGACGGCGCTCGACACGGACGAGCCCGTGTGGATCATCGGCGGTGGGCAGGTGTACGCGGCGGGGATGTCCTTCGCCGACCGCGTGTCGGAGACGGTGGTCGACGTCGAGGTCACCGGTGACACGGTGGCGCCGACGTTCGACGACGCGTGGGCGCTCGTCGACGAGGGCCCGTGGCAGGAGTCCCGGAACGGCGGTACCCGCTACCGCTTCCTGGAGTGGCGCCGCCGAGGGTAGCCCGCGCGACGGCGGTCCCGACGACGTCGAACCGCGTTCCCGACATCGCACCAGCCCCCGGAGTCGGTTCGACGTCGGGAAGGTGGTTCGATCCGGACGCGACCAGCGCGCTGGCCGCAGCGCGCCCGCCGGGGTCGAGCCGCGCCTCCAGGCCGGTGACCGTCCACGCGGACGGCGGCCGATGCGCGCATCCCCGGTACGCTGGTGCCCGTGTCCACGCGTGAGAATCCCTTCGGCCAGGTCCTCGTCGCCCTCGTGACCCCGTTCACCGCTGACGGCGAGGTCGACTGGCCCGGCGTCGAGCAGCACATCGACGACTGCATCACCGCCGGCGCCGACGGCATCGTGGTCACCGGCACCACCGGTGAGACGTCCACCCTCACCGACCCCGAGAAGCTGCGCCTGGTCGAGGTCGGCAAGTCCGTCGCCGCGGGCCGCGCGAAGATCATCACCGGCGGCGGCTCGAACGAGACCGCGCACGCCATCCACCTCTACAAGCAGAGCGAACGGGCCGGCGCAGACGGTGTGATGATCGTCACGCCGTACTACAACAAGCCGACCCAGGCCGGTGTCCTCACGCACTTCCGGATGATCGCCGACGCCACCGACCTGCCGGTGATCCTCTACGACATCCCCGGTCGCACGGGCATCCCGATCACGTACGAGACGATCGTGCGCGCCTCGCACCACCCGAACATCCTCGCGGTCAAGGACGCCAAGGGCGACTTCGCCGAGGTGTCCCGCGTGCTGAACAACACCGACCTCATGTACTTCTCGGGCGACGACACGAACGTGCTCCCGCACCTGTCGATCGGCGCCACCGGGCTCATCGGCGTGACGGCGAACATCACGAGCAGGCCGTACCGCACCATCGTCGACGCCGTGAACCGCGGCGACCTCGCGACGGCGACCGCCGAGCACAAGCGCGTCGAGCCGCTCGTCCGCGCCGTCATGACGCACGTGCCGGGCACCGTCGCAGCGAAGTACATCCTGCACGGGCTCGGCCGGATCGGCAGCCCGCGCGTCCGTCTGCCGCTCGTCGGCCCCGAGGACTCCGAGGCCTACGCCATCGAGACCTCGCTCGAGGCCGTCCGTGACATCCCGGGCGCCGACTTCTCCAACTTCCGCCCGGACCGCAACGCAGCGGCCGGCGGCGCGCTACCGAAGGTGCCAGGCACCACCCGCTAGACGAACACGCGGCGCAGCAGTGCGTCGCCCGAATCCGTAGGACCGAATGCCCACACAGATCTCCGAACCGCAGCCGCTCGAACCCGGCACCCTCCGCGTCGTCCCCGTCGGGGGACTCGGCGAGATCGGTCGCAACATGACCGTCTACGAGTACGAGGGCAAGCTGCTCATCGTGGACGCCGGCGTGCTCTTCCCCGAGGAGCACCAGCCGGGCGTCGACCTCATCCTGCCGGACTTCGCGCCGATCCGGGACCGCCTCGACGACGTCCTCGGGGTCGTGCTGACGCACGGTCACGAGGACCACATCGGCGCCGTCCCGTACCTCCTCAAGCTCCGGGACGACATCCCGCTGATCGGCTCCACGCTGACGCTGGCCCTGGTCGAGGCGAAGCTCAAGGAACACCGGATCAAGCCGTACTCGCTGGTCGTCCAGGAGGACCAGACCGAGCAGCTCGGCCCGTTCCACCTCGAGTTCGTCGCGGTGAACCACTCGATCCCGGACGCCCTCGCCGTGGCGATCACGACGCCCGCCGGTCGGGTCCTGCACACGGGCGACTTCAAGATGGACCAGCTCCCGCTGGACGACCGCATCACGGACCTCCGTGCCTTCGCCCGGCTCGGCGAGCAGGGCGTCGACCTGTTCCTGCCGGACTCGACGAACGCCGACGTGCCGGGCTTCACGGCGCCCGAGCGCGACATCGGACCCGTCCTCGAGAACATCATCACGCGCGCCCGCAAGAAGGTCGTCGTGGCGAGCTTCTCGTCCCACGTGCACCGTGTCCAGCAGGTCCTCGACGCCGCGGCCGCCGCGAACCGCAAGGTCGCGTTCATGGGCCGCTCGATGATCCGCAACATGAACATCGCCGCCGAGCTCGGCTACCTCCGGGTGCCCGACGACGTCCTCATCGACACCAAGAAGGCGAAGAACGTCCCCGACGACCAGATCGTCTACATGTCGACGGGGTCCCAGGGCGAGCCGATGGCCGTGCTCGCGCGCATGGCCAACCTCGAGCACCAGATCGAGATCGGCGAGGGCGACACCGTCATCCTCGCGTCCTCGCTCATCCCCGGGAACGAGAACGCCGTCTACCGGGTCATCGACGGGCTGACGAAGCTCGGCGCGAAGGTCGTGCACAAGGGCAACGCGAAGGTGCACGTCTCCGGACACGCCTCCGCCGGCGAACTCCTCTACTGCTACAACATCCTCCGGCCGCGCAACGTGCTGCCCGTGCACGGTGAGCACCGCCACCTGTACGCCAGCGCCGACCTCGCGATCCAGACGGGCGTGCCGCCGCGCAACGTGATCCTCGGGCAGGACGGCATCGTCGTCGACCTCAAGGACGGCGTGGCCACGGTCGCCGGGCAGCTGGACGTCGGGTACGTGTACGTCGACGGCTCGACCGTCGGCGAGATCACCGACGCCGACCTCAAGGACCGCCGTGTCCTGGCGGAAGAGGGCTTCATCTCGATCTTCTGCGCCGTGGACTTCACCACGGGGCAGTGCGTGATCGGCCCGGAGATCCAGTCGCGCGGCTTCGCCGAGGACGAGTCGGTCTTCGACGACGTCCGACCGCAGATCGCGAAGGCGCTGTCCGAGGCGGCCGCCAACGGCACCCGCGACGGGCACGCGTTCAGCCAGGTGGTCCGCCGCACGGTCGGCCGCTGGGTGAACACCAAGCACCGTCGTCGTCCGATGATCGTCCCGGTGGTCATCGAGGCGTAGCGCTCGCGCGCACCCCGTCCAGGAGGCCCGCCCCACGTCCGTACCGGACGCTGCGGCGGGCCTTCCTCGGTTTGTCCTGTGTGGGGAATAGGGTTCTGCCCATGGCCGGAGGCACCAAGTCGACCACGCGCTCGCGCGCGTCCTCGTCGTCCCGTGGGAGCGGGACGCGCGGGACGTCGCGCACCCAGGCCACCACGAAGAAGCTGCCGCAGGCCGCACCGACACCGGTGTTCCGCGAGCAGAGTCCGCTCGTGACCGCGTGGCTGGGCATGGCGCACGGCGTCGGGGCGGTGTTCCGGCTGCTCGGCAAGGAGACCCTCGAGAAGGACCAACGGCGAGACGGATTCCCGTTCCTGCTGTTCGTCCTCGCGATCGCCGGCGCCGTCGTCGAGTGGCTCAACCCGACGAACTCCGTGTCGGTGGCGCTCGACGCGTACACGTTCGGCGGGCTGTTCGGGCGTCTGGCGTTCGCGCTCCCGGTGATCATGGTCGTGTTCGCGGGGTGGCTCTTCCGGCACCCCGCATCGGTGCACGACAACACCCGCATCGGGATCGGCCTCGGGCTCCTGCTCGTGTCCATCTCGTCGCTCTGCCACGTCTTCGGCGGTCGCCCGGTCGCGGCCGACGGCATGCCGGCCCTCGCGGCTGCGGGCGGCGTCATCGGCTGGGTCGTCATCGGGTGGCTCGTCACGATCGCCACGGCCTGGGTGGCGGTGCCCGTCGCGGTGGTGCTGCTCGTGCTGTCGCTGTTCATCATCACGAAGACGCCGCCGAACAAGCTCGGCCGTCGTCTCCACGAGCTCTACGCGTACCTGTTCGGCGCCCCCGCTCCCGCCGCCGAGGTGGGCGAGGACGCCCCGGCGGACGCGCCCGCTCCCCGTTCCCGGACCACGAAGAAGCGCGGCGGGAAGGGCGACGGCGACTTCCCGTTGTTCGACGACCTCGGGTTCGGCGAGGACGAGGCGCAGTCGGAAGGCGACGCCGAGGGCACGATCCCGTGGTGGCGCCGCAACAAGTCCGGCCGCGAGGAAGACCCGGCGTACGACAGCCCGGTCATCAGCGGGGCGACCGCGACCGTCCCGCCCGCGCCGTCCGCGAGCCCGAACGCCGGGGCAGCGGCGGGGCTCATCGACCACACCCCTGCCGAGCCGGGTTCGGTCAACCTCAACGACTCCGTGGAGCAGGACCTCGAGGTCGCCGAGCAGGCGCTCCGTGACTTCGGTACCGCCGTGCCCGAGCGACCCGCAGCGGCCGGGGTGACCCGTCCGGACCAGGCGGTGTCCCCGGTGGTCTCTCCGTCCCTGGCGGAGGACGACCCGGTGGGCGAGCAGGTCGAGGCGGAGGACGCACTCCCGTCCGCGACCGCCGCCGACGAGGACCCGTCCGCGCCGTACCGGCTGCCGGCCGCCAGCACGCTGAGCTCCGGCTCGCCGTCGGTCGCGCGCAGCCAGGCGAACGACGACATCGTCGCGGCGATCACCGGGGTGCTGACCGAGTTCAAGGTCGACGCGAAGGTGACCGGCTTCTCGCGCGGGCCGACGGTGACGCGCTACGAGATCGAGCTCGGCCCGGGCGTGAAGGTCGAACGCGTCACGGCGCTGTCGAAGAACCTGTCGTACGCCGTCGCCTCGAACGAGGTCCGCATCCTCTCGCCCATCCCGGGCAAGAGCGCGATCGGCGTCGAGATCCCGAACACCGACCGCGAGACGGTCTCGCTCGGCGACGTGCTCCGGTCGAACGCCGCGCGCAAGTCGAAGCACCCGATGACGATCGGGGTCGGCAAGGACGTCGAGGGCGGCTTCGTCGTCGCGAACCTGGCGAAGATGCCGCACCTGCTCGTGGCTGGTTCCACGGGCTCCGGCAAGTCGGTCTTCATCAACTCGATGATCACGTCGCTGCTCATGCGCGCGAAGCCGTCCGAGGTCCGCATGGTCCTCGTCGACCCGAAGCGCGTGGAGCTCTCCATCTACGCCGGTGTGCCGCACCTCATCACCCCCATCATCACGAATCCGAAGAAGGCGGCCGAGGCGCTGCAGTGGGTCGTGAAGGAGATGGACATGCGGTACGACGACCTCGCGTCGTTCGGGTTCCGTCACGTCGACGACTTCAACAAGGCGATCGAGAACAACGAGATCGTGCTGCCCGCCGGCAGCGAGCGGAAGCTCAAGCCGTACCCGTACCTGCTGGTCGTCGTCGACGAGCTCGCGGACCTCATGCTCGTCGCCCCGCGCGACGTCGAGGAGTCGATCGTCCGCATCACCCAGCTCGCGCGTGCCGCGGGCATCCACCTCGTGCTCGCGACGCAGCGGCCGTCGGTCGACGTCATCACCGGGCTCATCAAGGCGAACGTGCCGTCGCGGATCGCGTTCGCGGTCACGAGCGTCACCGACTCCCGGGTCATCCTCGACCAGCCCGGCGCGGACAAGCTCATCGGGCAGGGTGACGCACTCTTCCTGCCGATGGGCTCGTCCAAGTCGCTCCGCGTGCAGGGCGCATGGGTGCAGGAGAGCGAGGTCGCGGAGGTCGTCCAGCACGTCACCCGCCAGGCCCGCCCGGAGTACCGCCAGGACGTCCAGGCCGTGGTGGAGCGCAAGGAGATCGACGCGGACATCGGCGACGACCTCGAGCTGCTGCTCGCCGCCGTCGAGCAGGTCGTGTCGACGCAGTTCGGCTCGACCTCGATGCTCCAGCGCAAGCTCCGGGTCGGGTTCGCCAAGGCCGGTCGACTCATGGACCTCATGGAGTCCCGCGACATCGTCGGCCCGTCCGAGGGGTCGAAGGCGCGTGACGTGCTCGTCACCGCGGACCAGCTGCCGGCCGTGCTCGCGAAGCTCCGCGGCGAGGAGCCGCCGGCGGCCCCGGCCCCGACGCCTCCGCCGACCGACGACGGCGGGGACCGGTACGGTGCCGATCCGGTGGCCGACATGACCCGCGGGTACGATGAGGTCGATGACGAGCCCGATGAGGACGCGTGGGGACTGACGGGCAGGGAGTGAGTGCGATGACCGCCTCGGACAGCACGGACACCGCACACGGCGCTCGCTTCCCGTGGCGAGGTCGTCTCCTGCGGAAGGGCCCGGGCCCGGCGTCGACGGGCAACGTCGCGAACATCATCACGGTCGTGCGCATCCTCATGGCGCCGCTGTTCTTCGTGCTGCTGCTCGCGGACGCCGGACACGACGGTCCGCTGCGCATCTGGGCCGCGGTGGTGTTCGTCGTCGCCATCGTCACGGACAGCGCGGACGGCATCATCGCGCGCCGGCAGAACCTCGTGACGGACTTCGGCAAGCTCGTCGACCCGATCGCGGACAAGGTCCTCATCGGGGGAGCCCTCGTGGCGCTGTCCGTGCTCCACGAGCTGCCCTGGTACGTGACGGTGCTCATCATGGTGCGCGAGATCGGCATCACGGTGTTCCGGTTCGCCGTGCTCTCCGACCGGGTGATCCCCGCGAGCCGTGGCGGGAAGATCAAGACCGTGCTGCAGGCCGTCGCCCTGACCGCCGCGCTGTTCCCGTGGTGGAACCTCGTCGGCGACTGGGCGCACTGGGTCAACGGCATCCTCATGACCGCAGCGTTCCTGGCAACGATCCTGAGCGGTGCCGACTACCTGTGGCAGGCATGGAAGCACAACCGGACCACCTCGTGACGGACGACGACCGCCCGACCGGAGCCGCGCCTCCCGTCCCGATCGCACCCGGCCTCATCGCGGAGCTCACCGCACGCGGCGAGACGATCGCGGTCGCGGAGTCGCTGACCGGCGGGCTCGTCGTGGCGACGCTCGTCGACGTCCCGGGAGCGAGCGCCGTCGTGCGGGGCGGCATCGTGGCCTACGCGACGCCCGTCAAGCACGAGCTGCTCGGGGTCTCCGCGGAGCTGCTGGAGACCAACGGTGCCGTCGACCCCGAGGTCGCGCGCCAGATGGCGACGGGCGTCCGGACCGCGCTCAGCATCGACGGTGCACCGGCCACGTGGGGCATCAGCACGACCGGGGTGGCCGGTCCGGACCCGCAGGACGGCAAGGCCGTGGGCACCGTGTTCGTGGGCATCGCGAACGCCGATGGTGCTTCCGCCCACGAGTTGCACCTCGACGGTGACCGCGATGCAATCCGTCACGCGACCGTCTCCGAACTCCTGGCACGGATGTCGTCCACGATCCGAGGCCGGGAATAGGTCCCGTTTCCACTGGGTTACATCTCACGCAATCTCCAGCGGTACGGCAGCCGGCGTGGCTAGCATGCTGCAACCGGCAACGCTACTGTTGCTGAACCCGAACTCGGCCAACCGGACCGAGCGGGCGCGGAGACGACAGAGAGGAGGAGTTCTCATGGTTCTCGTTCGTCAGGAGATCGGCGACGTCCTGCGAGACTTCCGCTTGCAGAAGGGCCGGACCCTCCGTCAGGTCGCGTCCAAGGCCAGCGTCGCTCTCGGGTACCTCAGTGAGGTCGAGCGCGGGCAGAAGGAAGCCAGCTCGGAGATCCTCGCGTCCGTCGCGGACGCGCTGGACACTCCCATCTCGACCATCATGCGTGAGGTCGGTGACCGGCTCGCGGTCGTGGAGGGGCTCACCCCGGTCCCCGACACGCTGCCCGACGACCTCGTCGCCGAGTTCGACAACGACCTCGCGGTGCGCTGACACCACCGCTCCGGACGCCCCCGCTGGTTCGCCAGCGGGGGCGTCCGTCGTTCGGCGAGTGGTGTCGTGGCTACGCTGGAACGATGCGCGTGAGTGAGTTCTGGCGAGCCGTCGACCAGGTGTTCGGCGAGGCGTACGGCGCGGTCGTCAGTCGCGACGTCGTGCTCGAGGAGCTGGGCGGACGATCGGCGGCCGAGGCCCTCGACGCCGGTATCGACGCGCGGCGGGTGTGGGAGGCGCTCTGCGATTCGCAGGACGTCCCGCTCGACAAGCGGCACGGCAAGGGGCTTGCCGAGCCGCGCGGCTGACCGTGCCGAGCGGTCGGGCCTCACCCGAAACTCTGTTCGGCGTGTTGCTCGAACGCGTGTTCGATCGGTGGTAGCTTCCTCCACAGCGGAGCTGTCCGGGGAAGTCGTCCACAGATCGCGCGGCCAGGGGCAGTGATGTCGGTGGCCCGCTCTAGGTTCGAAGTCATCGGGAACAGCCCGAAGCCTTGTCGCAGAAGCACCGGCCCTGCACCACCGGCCGGGGTGGACGCGACAGCCTACAGGCGGCCGACACCGAGCACGAAGGAGCACCCCATGCCATCACCCCAGGACCGCGAGAAGGCCCTCGAGACCGCTCTCGCCCAGATCGACCGCCAGTTCGGCAAGGGCACCGTGATGCGCCTCGGCTCGGACGAGCGGGCCCCCGTCGCCACCATCCCCACCGGTTCGGTCGCGCTCGACGTCGCGCTCGGCATCGGGGGACTCCCGCGTGGTCGCATCATCGAGATCTACGGGCCGGAGTCGTCGGGTAAGACGACCCTGACGCTCCACGCCATCGCCAACGCCCAGCGTGCCGGGGGCATCGCGGCGTTCATCGACGCTGAGCACGCGCTCGACCCGGAGTACGCGAAGAAGCTCGGTGTCGACATCGACGCCCTGCTCGTGTCCCAGCCGGACACGGGTGAGCAGGCGCTCGAGATCGCGGACATGCTCGTCCGGTCCGGCTCCATCGACCTCGTCGTCGTCGACTCCGTCGCGGCGCTCGTGCCCCGCGCCGAGATCGAGGGCGAGATGGGCGACTCGCACGTCGGCCTCCAGGCACGACTCATGTCGCAGGCGCTCCGCAAGCTGGCCGGTGGGCTCAACCAGACGCAGACCACGATGATCTTCATCAACCAGCTGCGCGAGAAGATCGGCGTGTTCTTCGGCAGCCCGGAGACCACCGCCGGCGGTAAGGCGCTCAAGTTCTACGCGTCCGTCCGTCTCGACATCCGTCGCATCGAGACGCTGAAGAGCGGCACCGACGCCGTCGGCAACCGCACCCGCGTCAAGGTCGTCAAGAACAAGATGGCACCGCCGTTCAAGCAGGCCGAGTTCGACATCCTGTACGGCACGGGCATCTCGCGAGAGGGCTCGCTGCTCGACTTCGGTGTCGACCACGGCATCGTCAAGAAGTCGGGCGCCTGGTACACCTACGACGGCGACCAGCTCGGCCAGGGCAAGGAGAACTCGCGCTCCTTCCTCATCCAGAACCCGGAGATCGCGGCCGAGATCGAGGGCAAGATCCTCGCCAAGCTCGGTGTCGGCGGTGCCCAGGTCGAGGCTGCCGACGCGCCAGTCGACTCGATCGCCCCGAAGATCGCGGAGCGCAAGGGCGCGTGACGACCGAGCACGACGGCGACGAGGACCTCGCACCGGTCACCGACCTGTTCGGTGCGCGGTCCCGTCGCCGCCCCCCGTCGTCCGGCGTTGCTGCGAACGCGACCGGCGGCAGCGCGCCGGACTCCGCGGGTCCGGACGTCGCGGCGCCGGGTGACGCCGATGCAGACGCGCCGGTTCCGCTCCCGCTCCGTGCGCCCCGAGCGCAGGCGGAGTGGCTCTCGCCCGTCGTCGGCGACGGCACGGGCCGGAGCGCCCGCGCGGAACGTCCCGGTTACGACGAGGACGGCACGGCCGACGCCGCCACCGCCTCGGTGTTCGCGATCGACGGCGGCACGGAGATCGACCCGGCCGACGCGCCACGCCCCGTCGACGAGCAGCGCGCGGATGCCGAGCGGCTGAGCATGCGGGCGCTCGGACGCAAGGGCGTGAGCGAGTCCGAGTTGCGGGACCTGCTGACGGGGAACGACCTCGACGCGGACGTCGTCGAGTACGAGATCGAGCGGCTCACCCGTGTCGGCCTGCTGGACGACGTCGCGCTCGCGACCGACCTGGTCGACCGTCTGCACTCGCGGAAGGGCCTCGGGCGCCAGCGTGTGGTCGCGGAGCTCCGGCGCCGTGGCATCGACCCGGCCGCGATCGATGCGGCGCTCGACGCCGCCGCCGACGACGAGGACGACGAGTTCGTCCGGGCCGTCGAGCTCGCGGCGAAGCGTGCCGGCCAGCTGCGTGGGCTCGATCGGGCCACGGCGGAACGGCGGCTCTCGGGCTTCCTCATGCGCAAGGGCTACAACGGCGGGGTCGTCCGGATCGCGGTCGAGCGCGCCCTCGGCGGCGGCGGCCGGGGCCCCGGTGGGTCCCGCGGAACCGTGCGCTTCGAGTAGCGCTCGACGGTTTTACACTGGGACGACCATGGCCACCGTCGCAGCGCGCCCCCGCACCTACGAAGTCCGCACCTACGGGTGCCAGATGAACGTGCACGACTCCGAGCGTCTGAGCGGCTCGCTCCAGGCCGCCGGGTACATCGCGGCCGACGGCGCCCAGGCGGACGTCGTCGTCATCAACACCTGCGCCGTGCGCGAGAACGCGGACAACCGTCTGTACGGCAACCTCGGCCACCTCGCCGGCATCAAGCGCGAGCACCCGGGCATGCAGATCGCCGTCGGCGGGTGCCTGGCGCAGAAGGACAAGAACGTCATCCTCGAGAAGGCGCCGTGGGTCGACGTCGTGTTCGGCACGCACAACATGGGATCGCTCCCGACGCTGCTCGAGCGCGCCCGGCACAACGACGAAGCGCAGATCGAGATCCTCGAATCGCTCGACGTGTTCCCGTCGACACTGCCGACGAAGCGTGACTCGACCCACAGCGGCTGGGTGTCCATCTCCGTGGGCTGCAACAACACGTGCACGTTCTGCATCGTGCCGTCGCTGCGCGGCAAGGAGAAGGACCGCCGGCCGGGCGACGTCCTCGCCGAGATCCAGGCGCTCGTCGACGACGGCGCGATCGAGGTCACGCTGCTCGGGCAGAACGTCAACTCCTACGGCGTCGAGTTCGGCGACCGTCAGGCGTTCGGCAAGCTGCTCCGGGCCGCGGGGCAGATCGAGGGCCTCGAGCGCGTCCGGTTCACGAGCCCGCACCCGGCGGCCTTCACCGACGACGTGATCGATGCGATGGCCGAGACCCCGAACGTCATGCCGCAGCTCCACATGCCGCTGCAGTCCGGCTCGGACCGCATCCTCAAGGCGATGCGTCGGAGCTACCGGAGCGAGCGGTTCCTCGGCATCCTCGATCGCGTGCGGGCGAAGATCCCGCACGCGGCGATCTCCACGGACATCATCGTGGGCTTCCCCGGCGAGACGGACGAGGACTTCGAGGACACCCTGCGCGTCGTCGAGCAGTCGCGCTTCGCGTCGGCGTTCACGTTCCAGTACTCGATCCGTCCGGGCACCCCCGCGGCCACCATGGACGAGCAGCTCCCGAAGCACGTCGTGCAGGAGCGGTACGAACGGCTCACCGCCCTGCAGGAGCGCATCACGGCGGAGGAGAACGCGAAGCAGGTCGGGCGCAGCATCGAGGTCCTCGTCGCGACGGGGGAGGGCAAGAAGGACGACGAGACCCGACGGCTGTCCGGTCGGGCGGAGGACTCCCGGCTCGTGCACTTCGCCGTGCCCGAGCAGTCCGAGGTCCCTCGTCCGGGCGACGTCGTCACGGTCGAGGTCACCCGGAGTGCGCCGCACTTCCTCATCGCCGACAACGACGGACCCCTGCGGATCCGTCGTACCCGGGCGGGTGACGCGTGGGACCGTGCGCAGGCCGAGAGCTGCGGTGTGCCCGCTCCCGCATCCGCCGCCGACGGCCCCCGACCGGTCTCGCTCGGGCTGCCGACCCTCCGTGTCGGGCGCTGACGCTCGCGCCGACGCGGCCGTTCCCGGTGACCCGCACGACGTCGGACTGATCGCCGTCGTCGGGGCGACCGGCACGGGCAAGTCCGACCTCGGAATCGCGATCGCCGAACGCCTGGGCGCAGCGGGCCGGTCCGCCGAGATCGTCAACGCCGACGCCATGCAGCTGTACCGCGGCATGGACATCGGCACGGCGAAGCTCTCCGTCGAGGAACGCCGCGGGATCCCGCACCACCAGCTCGACGTGCTCGACGTCACCGACGAGGCCAGTGTCGCCGCGTACCAGCGCGACGCCCGTGCCGACATCAGCGCCATCCACGACCGCGGCGCCGTCGCCGTGCTCGTCGGCGGCAGCGGGTTGTACGTGTCCGCCGTCCTGTTCGACCTCGCGTTCCCGGGCACCGACCCCGAACTCCGTGCTCGGCTGGAGCGCGAGCACGCCGAACTCGGACCCGGCATCCTGCTCGAACGGCTCCGGACGCTCGACCCCGCAGCGGCCACGACGATCGACGCCCGCAACCCACGTCGCCTCATCCGCGCACTCGAGATCGCGAGCCGAGCCGAGGTCGTCACCCCGCGCCTCCCGTCCGCCCCTCGGGCCTGGCGTCCGGCACGGATCCTGCGGTTGCACCGCGATCGTGACCAGCTGGTCGCCGGCCTCCACGAGCGGGCCGCACGCATGTTCGACGCCGGGCTCGTCGACGAGGTCCGCGAGCTCCGCGAGCGGGGCCTCGAGCAGGGACGGACCGCCCGGGCTGCGATCGGGTACTCGCAGGCGCTCGAGGTCCTCCGTGGTGAGACGACGGTGGACGACGCCGTCGAGGCCACGGCGATCGCGACGCGCAAGTACGCCCGCCGCCAGGTGTCGTGGTTCCGTCGCTACACCGAGGCCGAGGTGCTCGACGTCACCGGGGCCGACCGGTCCTCGCTCAGGGAGACGGCCCGTAGGATCGTCCCGTGACCGAGCTGCACTTCACCAAGGGCCAGGGGACCGGCAACGACTTCGTCCTGTTCGCCGACCCGGACGCGACGGTCGACCTGACTCCGGACCGCATCCGCGCCATCGCCGACCGGCGTTTCGGTGTGGGCGGCGACGGCGTCATCCGCGCAGTGCGGTCCGAGTCGTTGCCGGAGGGGCAGACGCTCCTCGCCGAGGACCCCGACGCGACCTGGTTCATGGACTACCACAACGCCGACGGCACGGTCGCCGAGATGTGCGGCAACGGCATCCGGGTGTTCGCCCGCTACCTCACCGAGTCCGGACTGGTCGACCTGGCGCCGGGCGAGACGCTCACGGTGGGCAGCCGGAAGGGGCTCGTCGACATCCAGCGCACCACGAACGGCTTCTCGGCGGACCTCGGACGCTGGGGTCTGGGCATCGAGGGCGGCGGCGCGGACGACGTGCTCGTCCGCGCGAAGAACCTCGACAACGCGCGCCCGGGCCTCGGCATCGACGTCGGCAACCCGCACGTCGTGGTGGCGGTCGCGACCGAGGACGAACTCGCCGACCTCGACCTGACCTACGTGCCCGTGCTCGACCCCGCGCCGGTGGCCGGTGCGAACGTGGAGTTCGTCCTCCCGGGCGACCCCCTCGTGCAGGACGGCGTGGGGCAGATCACGATGCGGGTCCACGAGCGTGGCAGCGGCGAGACGCTGTCGTGCGGCACGGGTGCGGTCGCGGCGGCGCTGGCGACGCGGTACTGGGCGGGCAACGGGGCGCCGGACACCTGGCGCGTCCGCGTGCCGGGCGGCGTGGTGACGGTGCGCATGTTCGCTGCGGAGGACGGCGAGCACGTCGCGCTGTCCGGTCCGGCGGAGCTCGTGTTCTCGGGGGACCTGACGGTCTGAACTCGGTGCGGCCCGGCGGGCCGTGGAGGCGCGGGGTGCGCGGCGCGGGCGGGCTCGGCGCGGCGGGGCGGTGCGGTGCGGTGCGGGCTCTGGTTCGCGCCTCCTGACGAACATCGCGCCCCGTCAGAGCGTGACGCTACGTCCGCGACACGGTGCGATCGCGGCGCAGCCGCGCAGCCGCCTCCCGCGCTGCGGCTGCCCGCAGCCCCGCCTACTCGCCCGTGCGCCGCACCCGCAGCACGCGGAACCCCTTGTCCGTCGACGCCCGCGACACCTCGAAGCCCTCGCCCAGTGTCGCCCCGAGCCACCGCTGCAGCGAATCGCCCCCGAGGTCCTTCGACACGACGAGCCACGCGTCGCCGCCGACCTCGAGGCGGGGGAGCCACGTGAGCAGGATCTGGTGCAGCTCGTCCTTGCCCACCCGGATCGGCGGGTTGGACCAGATCGTCCGGAAGCGCAGATCGGCCGGGACGTCGTCCGGCAGCGCCACGGTGACGTTGGTCGTACCGGCGGTCGCGGCGTTGGCGCGCGCGAGTCCGAGCACGCGTTCGTTGACGTCGACGCCCCAGACCTCGGCGTCCGGTGACTCGAGCGCCATGGTGATCGCGATCGGACCCCATCCACAGCCGACGTCGAGCAGGGCTCCCTCGGCGGCGGGCGGCGGGACGGAACCGAGCAGCACGCGGGTGCCGCGGTCGAGGCCGTCGGGGCTGAAGACGCCCGCCGCCGTGGTGAGGGTCAGCGGGCGGTCGGCGAGCGTCACGTGGATCTGTCGTTCACGGCTGTCCGACGAGGGGCTCGCGGTGAAGTAGTGCTCGTTCGCCATGGAAGAACCGTACCGTCGGCCCCGTGTGTCCCGGGCGTGGCGGGGGTACTCTGGGCGCAGCATGACGGACTCTCGAGAGAACGACCACATCACCACTGACGACAGCGCTGCCGGTGTCGTCGAGCGGGTCCTGCGCAACGCGGACTCGCGAGCCACCTCCTCCATCTTCGCCCCCGCGCAGGCGATCCAGACGCGCGACGTCGACGACCGTTCCTGGAACGGCGACGGCGACCAGTACGACCGGGAGGACCGGGCGGCCCTCCGCCGTGTCGCCGGTCTCTCCACCGAACTCGAGGACGTCACCGAGGTCGAGTACCGGCAGCTCCGGCTCGAGCAGGTCGTCCTCATCGGCGTGTACCCGCAGGGCGATGCCGCCGACGCCGAGAACTCGCTGCGTGAACTCGCTGCCCTGGCCGAGACGGCCGGTGCGGTCGTGCTCGACGGGCTCCTGCAGCGGCGCCCGACGCCCGACCCGTCGACCTACCTCGGCAAGGGCAAGGCCGAGGAACTCGCGATGATCGTCAAGGCCACGGGTGCCGACACGGTGATCGCGGACACCGAACTCGCACCGTCCCAGCGCCGCGCGCTCGAGGACGTGGTGAAGGTGAAGGTGATCGACCGCACGGCCGTGATCCTCGACATCTTCAGCCAGCACGCCAAGAGCCGCGAGGGCAAGGCCCAGGTCGAACTGGCCCAGCTCGAGTACCTGCTCCCGCGGCTGCGTGGTTGGGGTGAGTCGATGTCCCGGCAGGCCGGTGGTCAGGTCTCCGGCGGTGCGGGCATGGGCTCGCGTGGTCCCGGTGAGACGAAGATCGAGCTGGACCGCCGCCGCATCCACACGCGGATGGCGAAGCTGCGTCGGCAGATCGCCTCGTTCCGCCCCGCGCGTGAGGCGAAGCGTGCCGAGCGCAACCGCAACGAGGTGCCGAGCGTCGCGATCGCCGGCTACACCAATGCCGGCAAGTCGTCGTTGCTCAACCGCCTGACGAGCGCGGGCGTGCTCGTCCAGAACCAGCTGTTCGCGACGCTGGACTCGACGGTCCGCCGGACCCACTCCAAGCAGGGCCGCGAGTACACGTTCGCCGACACCGTCGGCTTCGTCCGGAACCTGCCGCACCAGCTGGTCGAGGCGTTCCGCTCCACCCTCGAGGAGGTCGGCGACGCGGACGTCATCGTGCACGTCGTCGACGGATCGCACCCGGACCCGGCCGCGCAGCTCGCCACCGTGCGGGACGTCATCGGCGAGGTCGGCGCGCGGGAGATCCCCGAGATCGTCGCCTTCAACAAGTCGGACCTCATCGACGAGTCGCAGCGGCTCGTGCTCGTCGGACTCGTCCCGGACGCGGTGTTCGTGTCGGCCCGCACCGGTGAGGGCATCCAGGACCTCCTCGACGCGATCGAGGCGCAGCTCCCCGAACCGGACGTCGACCTCACGGTCGTGATCCCGTACGACCGCGGTGACCTCGTGTCGTCCCTGCACGACGCGGGCGCCGTGGAGTCGGTGGACTACGTCGAGGACGGCACCCGCCTGCACGTCCGGGTCTTCCGCCGTCAGGTCGCGGAACTCGATCCGTACGTGGTCGCGCCGGTCGCGTCCGCCTAGCCGCCGACG
>NZ_JBQEPN010000007.1:26696-55227 GCF_052045775.1 Curtobacterium sp. 22159 | reverse complement strand
CGTCCGTCCGTGGTGGCGTCAGACCGAGCGGAGGACCGCGACCACCTTGCCGAGGACGGTCGCCGCGTCGCCGAGGATCGGCTCGAACGCCGAGTTCCGCGGGAGCAGCCAGGTGTGGCCGTCGCGCTGCCGGAAGACCTTGACGGTCGCTTCCTCGTCGAGCATGGCGGCGACGATGTCCCCGTTCTCGGCGGTCTGCTGCGACCGGACGACCACCCAGTCGCCGTCGCAGATCGCCGCGTCGATCATCGACTCCCCGACGACCTTGAGCATGAAGAGGTCGCCGGTCCCGACGAGCTGCCGGGGGAGCGGCACGATCTCGTCGACGTGCTGTTCCGCGGTGATGGGGACGCCGGCGGCGATGCGGCCGACGAGGGGGACGAGGGTCGTGGCGTCCACGTCGGGTCCGTCGACGTCCGGCGTGGGCTCGTCGACCAGGACCTCGAGCGCGCGGGGCCGGTTCGGGTCGCGGCGGATCCAGCCGCCGAGTTCGAGTTGACCGAGCTGGTGCGAGACGCTCGACAGTGACGAGAGGCCGGCAGCGTCGCCGATCTCACGCATGCTCGGCGGGTACCCCCGGCTGGCGATGGACGCCCGGATGGCGTCGAGGATCGCCTGCTGCTTCGCCGTCAGCGGCTTCTGGCCCCGCAGTTCGTCCGCCACGTCGTCTCGCCCTTCGTCGTCGCCGGGAGGTGTCGCGGGAATGTCGGTGGTCCCCGTGAGACTTGTCCCAGTCGGTCGAAACAGTATCCGACCGGCTCCGCCCGGACAAACACCTGTTCGAGCGTGTCGTCGGAAAACACCCCAGAAATCTCCGCACAGGACTTGTGCGCCGTCGCATTCGAAACTATGTTCGGTACACGACTTCGGTTCCACCGAACGGGAAGGCAAGAACGACATGAGCACCATCGCCATCGCTGAACTCCAGCGCACCGCGCCCGCCGTGCGTACGCGCCTGCGTCTCACCCGTCGTGGTCGGTTCGTCCTCACGACGCTCGCCGCGCTCCCGCTGCTGGTGGTCGTCGCCCTCGCGGTGCTGAACGGTGGCCAGGCCTCGGCCGGCAACGCCCAGTCGCACGCGCACTTCGAGACCGTCACCATCCAGCCGGGCGAGACGCTCTGGCAGCTGGCGGAGGAGACCGCGCCGAGCGCCGACCCGCGCGACTTCGTGCAGGACGTGATCACCCTCAACGCACTCGACGGCTCGGGTCTGCAGGCGGGCGAGAAGATCGCGATCCCGGCGAAGTACACGGCGGCCAAGTAGCAGCCCTGAGCACCGTCCGGACGGCCGGTCTCGGCACTCGTGGCGCGGCCTACGATGGATCGGTGGCATTCACGCTCGAAGACCTCCCGATCCGAGACGACCTGCGCGGGCAGAGCCCGTACGGCGCCCCGCAGAAGCACGTCCGCGTGCAGCTCAACGTCAACGAGAACACGCATCCCGTCCCGGCCGACGTCGCGGAGGACATCGTCGCCTCGATCCGTCAGGCGCTGACCACCGTGAACCGTTACCCCGACCGTGAGTTCACGGAGTTGCGGACGTCGCTCGCGGAGTACCTCCAGCACGACCTCGGGCCCGAGCAGATCTGGGCGGCGAACGGCTCGAACGAAGTGCTGCAGCAGCTCCTGCAGGCGTTCGGCGGGCCGGGCCGGAGCGTGCTCGGGTTCCCGCCCACGTACTCGATGCACTCGATCCTCGCGGCCGGCACCGGGACCACCTGGATCCCCGCTCAGCGCGACGACGAGTTCCGGATCTCGGCCGAGACGGTCGTGGCCGCCATCCGCGAGCACGAGCCCGACATCGTGTTCCTGTGCGGCCCGAACAACCCCACCGGCACCCCGCTGGAGATCGAGACCATCGCCGCCGCGTACGACGCGACCGACGGCATCGTGATGGTGGACGAGGCCTACGCCGAGTTCATGCCGAGCGATCGTCCGAGCGCGCTCACGCTGTTGCCCGGTCGCGAGCGGCTCGTGGTCTCCCGGACGATGAGCAAGGCCTTCGCCTTCGCCGGCGCCCGCGTCGGGTACATGGCGGCACACCCGGCCGTCATCGACGCGATCCGGCTGGTGCGCCTGCCGTACCACCTGTCGGTCCTGACCCAGGCGGCGGCGGTCGCCGCACTCCGGCACGCGCCCGAGATGCTCGCGATGGTCGACGACATCAAGCAGCAGCGCGACCGCATGGTGACCGAGCTCCAGGGGATGGGCTACCGCACCTACGAGACCTGGTCGAACTTCGTCCTGTTCGGCGGCGTGGCCGATCCGCACGCCGCCTTCGAGTCGCTGCTCGCGCAGGACGTCATCGTGCGCGACCTCGGCATCCCCGGCCACCTCCGGGTGAGCGCCGGCACCGAGGCGGAGACGACCGCCTTCCTCGACGCCATGCGCCGCGTCGCCGCCGAGCAGCCGCCGGTTAGGGTGGCATCATGACCGCGCGCACCGCCACGATCAGCCGGAGCACGAGCGAGTCGAGCGTCGAGCTCGAACTCGACCTCGACGGCACCGGACGCTCCGACGTCTCGACGAGTGTGCCGTTCTTCGACCACATGCTGACCGCGTTCAGCAAGCACTCCCTGATCGACCTCCGCGTGCGGTCGACGGGCGACACCGACATCGACGTGCACCACACGGTGGAGGACACCGGCATCGTCCTCGGCCAGGCCATCAAGCAGGCGCTCGGCGACCGGGCCGGCATCGGCCGCTACGGCGACGCGCTCGTCCCGCTCGACGAAGCCTTGGCGCAGGCCGTGGTCGACGTCTCCGGGCGTCCGTTCCTCGTGCACTCGGGAGAGCCCGCGGGGTTCGAGTTCCACCGCATCGGCGGGCACTTCACGGGGTCGATGGTGCGCCACGTGTTCGAGGCGATCACCGTCAACGCCGGCATCACCGTCCACGTCCGCGTGCTCGAGGGGCGCGACCCGCACCACATCGCCGAGGCCCAGTTCAAGGCGTTCGCCCGGGCTATGCGTCGCGCTGTCGAACTCGACCCGCGCGTCGACGGCATCCCCTCGACGAAGGGCGCACTGTGACGGCCAAGCCGAACGTCGTCGTGCTCGACTACGGCTCCGGCAACGTGCACTCCGCCGCGAAGGCCCTGGAGCGCGCCGGTGCCGACGTCACGCTGACGGCCGACAAGCAGGCGGCGCTGCGTGCCGACGGACTGCTCGTGCCGGGCGTCGGCGCGTTCGCCGCCGTGATCGACCAGCTCGAGGGGGTCCAGGGCGGCGAGATCGTCGACCACCGCCTGGCCGGCGGGCGTCCGGTGCTCGGCATCTGCGTCGGCATGCAGGTGCTGTTCTCCCGCGGGATCGAGCGCGGCGCGGACGTCGAGGGGCTCGGGCAGTGGCCCGGGACGGTCGAGGAGATCCAGGCCGAGGTCCTCCCGCACATGGGGTGGAACACGGTTGAGGCGCCGGAGGACTCCGTCCTGTTCGACGGTCTGCACGACGAGCGCTTCTACTTCGTCCACTCGTACGGTGTCACGGACTTCCCACTCGAGGCGTACGGCCCGTTCCGTGCTCCACGGCTGACGTGGGCGGAGCACGGACAGCGGTTCGTGGCGGCCGTCGAGAACGGTCCGCTCACCGCCACGCAGTTCCACCCCGAGAAGTCGGGCGAGCCCGGCATCCGCCTGCTCCGCAACTGGGTCGACTCGCTCTGAACTCGACGGCGCGCCCCCACCCTGCGCCCGGCCCTCGCGACCCCGACCCCGCGCGCCCCGATCCCGACACCGCAACGAAACCGACAGGACCATGACCGACCGCATCGCCACCCCGCCCCTCGTCCTGCTCCCCGCCGTGGACGTCGTCGACGGCCAGGCAGTCCGTCTCACCCAGGGCGAAGCCGGCAGCGAGACCTCGTACGGCGACCCGGTGTCGGCCGCCCGCACGTGGCGTGACCAGGGCGCGGAGTGGATCCACCTCGTCGACCTCGACGCCGCGTTCGGCCGTGGGGACAACCGCGACCTCATCGCCCAGGCGGTCCGCGAGGTCGAGGGCGTCGCCGTCGAGCTCTCCGGCGGCATCCGCGACGACGCATCGCTCGAGGCCGCGCTGGCGACCGGTGCCGCTCGGGTCAACCTCGGGACGGCGGCGCTCGAGGACCCCGAGTGGGCCGCGCGGGTGATCGGCACGTACGGCGACCAGATCGCCGTCGGGCTCGACGTCCGCGGCACGACGCTCGCGAGCCGCGGCTGGACCGAGGACGCCGGTGACCTGTGGGAGGTCCTCGACCGCCTCGAGGCCGCGGGGTGCGCTCGCTACGTGGTGACCGACGTCACGAAGGACGGCACGCTGCAGGGCCCGAACGTCGACCTGCTCCGCGCCGTGTGCGACCGCACCGACCGGCCCGTCGTCGCGTCCGGCGGGATCTCCACGCTCGACGACCTGCGGGCGCTGCGCACGCTCGTGCCGCACGGCCTCGAGGGCGCGATCATCGGCAAGGCGCTCTACTCGGGCGCGTTCACGCTCCCCGCCGCCCTCGACGTCGCCTCGGAGTAGCCGCGTGGCGGGCATCTCGAACGGCCGGGGCACCGGACCGGACACGCCGACGGACGGCCACCCCGACGACGCCCACACCCCGGGCGGTGCCGCCGACTCGGCCGGCTTCGCGTGGGCCGGCCGGACCTTCGAGCAGCACGACACGACGTTCGACGACGACGACGGCCTCGCCGACCCCGCGGTCGTCAACGCGATCACAGCACTCGGGGACGGCGGGTCCCAACGAGCGATCGTCGACGCGCTCCGGGCCGCGCGGCTCCTCATCCCCCTGGTCGCCGAGGCCGGCGACGTCGGGCACACCGCCGAGGGGAAGTTGGTCGACAAGACCCAGGAGCTCTCGATCGTCAGGGTCGCGGGCCCCGACGGCCGCAGCGTCATGCCGGCCTTCACGTCCGTCGACGCGATGCGGAGCTGGGACCCGGACGCCCGGCCCGTGCCCGTCGAGTCCCGCCGGGTGGCGATGGCGGCGGCGAGCGAGGACACCCAGCTCGTCGTGCTCGACCCGACGGCGCCGACCGAGTTCGTGCTCCGTCGGCCAGCGGTGTGGGCGCTCGGGCAGGACCTGCCGTGGGTGCCCTGCTTCGAGGACCCGGAGGTCGCCCAGGCCTTCGCGGACTCCGTCGTCGGCGAGCGAGCGGTGGCGCGGGTCGAGCTCGCTCCGGGGGACCCGCTCGGCCGGTTCGCCGGGGCCGAGTTGACGGTGGGGCTGGCGCTCCACCCCGGCCTCGACCAGGCGCACGTGCAGGAGCTGGTGGGGCGGCTGCAGCAGCGCTGGACGGCGGACGCCGTCATCGCCGAACGGGTGGACAGCATGCGGGTGGCGTTGCGTCGGGCGTGAGTCGCGCCTCCAGGCCAGGAGGCACGGTGCGAGCCGGTCTGCGCACTCGCGTCGCAGCGGCGGTGCGGCCCGGTCCTGTCCGGTGCCGCCGGTACGATGACGGGGTGAGCACGAACCCGACGACCACGCCCGGAACCGGTGAGACCGTGATCGGTCCGACCGGACGGCCCGTCCGGCAGTTCGCGGTGCCCGAGGAACTCGACGGCCACGGACCCGCTCGCATCATCGCGCTCTGCAACCAGAAGGGCGGCGTCGGCAAGACCACGACGTCGATCAACCTCGGCGCGGCGCTGGCGGAGTACGGCCGGAAGGTCCTCGCGGTGGACTTCGACCCGCAGGGCGCGCTGTCCGCGGGCCTCGGGGTGCGCACCCACGACATCCCCACCGTGTACGACCTGCTCATGGGCTCGATCAAGGACCCGAACGAGGTCATCCAGCCGACGAACACGCCGTACCTCGACGTCATCCCGGCGAACATCGACCTGTCCGCTGCCGAGGTGCACCTCGTGAACGAGGTGGCGCGGGAGCAGATCCTCGCGAGCGTCCTCCGGAAGGTCGCGAACGACTACGACGTCATCCTCGTCGACTGCCAGCCGTCGCTCGGGCTGCTCACCGTGAACGCGCTCACCGCGGCGCACGGTGTGCTCATCCCGCTCGAGTGCGAGTTCTTCGCGCTGCGCGGTGTCGCGCTGCTCATCGAGACGATCGACAAGGTGCGCGACCGGCTCAACCCGGCGCTGACGCTCGACGGCATCCTCGCGACGATGTACGACTCGCGGACCCTCCACTCGCGTGAGGTCATGGAGCGCGTCGTCGAGACCTTCGACGACCGTGTGCTCGACACCGTGATCGGGCGCACCGTGAAGTTCCCGGACGCCACGGTGTCCGCCCGGCCGATCACGCAGACCGCTCCGGACCACGCCGCCGCGCACGCGTACCGGCAGCTCGCCAGGGAGCTCGTCGAGCGTGGCGCCGTCGCCTGACGCCGCTCCCGAGCAGGACCAGCCCGCGCCCGCCGGGACGCAGCCCGCTCCCGCCGGGACGCAGACCGCGCCCGGCTTCCGGGTCCGGCTGAGCAACTTCGACGGCCCGTTCGACCTGCTCCTCTCGCTCATCACGAAGCACGAGCTCGACATCACCGAGGTGTCGCTCGGTGCGGTGACGGGGGAGTTCATCGAGTACGTCCGGCAGGCGGAGTCCGAGGACGAACTCGACGAGGCCAGCGAGTTCCTCGTCGTCGCGGCCACGCTGCTCGACCTCAAGATCGCCGGTCTCCTGCCGCAGGGCGAGCTCGTCGACGCCGAGGACGTCGCCCTGCTCGAGGCGCGCGACCTCCTGTTCGCCCGACTCCTGCAGTACCGGGCGTTCAAGCAGGCCGCCGAGTGGTTCGGTTCCCGGTGGCTCACCGAGTCGCGGCGGCACGTCCGGAGCGTCCGGCTCGAGGAACGGTTCCGAGCCCGGACACCCGAGCTCGTGTGGACGTTGTCGGTGCAGGACTTCGCCGCGCTCGCGACCCTGGCGTTCGCCCCGCGGGAGATCCCGACGGTCGGGCTCGACCACCTGCACGCGCCCCTGGTCAGCATCCGGGAGCAAGCCGCGATCGTGGTCTCGATCCTCCGGACCCGCGCGGACGAGGACGTCTCGTTCCGCGAGCTGGTCGCCGGGGTCTCGGAGACGGGTATCGTGGTGGCTCGCTTCCTCGCGATCCTGGAGCTGTACCGGAACGCATCCATCTCGTTCGAACAGCTCGAACCGCTCGGGGAGCTGACGCTCCGCTGGACCGCCGAGGACTGGTCCGACGAGAGCCTCGCCAACCTGGGAGCCGACTATGACGGATGACGTCCACGACACGTCCAGCGCCGAGCCCGGTGGTGCGGACGAGATGGCCGACGCGCGTGCCATCGAGCAGGAGATCCACGAGCAGCACACCGCCCGCGTGGAGCTGCCGATCGACCGGCAGCTCGAGGCGATCCTGATGATCGCCGACGAACCTCAGTCGCTCGTCTCGCTCGGCGCCGCGGTCGGTGCACCCGTGCCCGCCGTCCGGCAGGCCATCGAGCGGCTCGTCGACGACTTCGACGGTGTCGGCGGGACGATCCGCCGCGGCTTCGAGCTCCGCGAGGTCGGCGGCGGCTGGCGCTTCTACGTCCGACAGGAGCTCGACGAGGTCGTCGAGCAGTTCGTCGAGGCCGAGCGTCCGGCCCGGCTGTCCCAGGCAGCGCTGGAGACCCTCGCGGTCGTCGCGTACAAGCAGCCGATCACCCGCTCCCAGATCGCCTCGATCCGAGCGGTCAACGTCGACGGGGTCGTCCGCACGCTCGTCGCCCGAGGGCTCATCGAGGAGTCGTTCACGGACGCCGAGACCGGCGCCATCAACTACGTCACGTCCGACCTGCTCCTGCAGCAGCTCGGCATCAACTCGCTCGACGAGCTGCCGCTCATCTCGCCCCTCCTGGACGACGGTGCCGACGGCTTCGGGCAGAACGAAGGGATCCCCGATGGCCGCGCATGAGGAACACCGACGAGGCGGCCGGCCGGGAGGCGCGTCACGCGACCGCACCGCCGGCTCCGGCCGCGCGGGTGGCCGGTACGGTGACGCCGGTCGCGACGACCGCGGTGGGTACCGGGGGCGGGACGAGCGCTCGGGCCGCCGCGACGACGAGCGTGGCGGGTACCGCAGCGGCGGTGGGTCCGGAGGCGGCCGGCCGGATCGCGACGACCGCTCCGGTCGGTACCGCGGCCGGGACGACCGCGGGGGGTACCGCGGTCGTGACGACCGTGCCGGCGGTGGGTACCGGGGTCGTGACGACCGTGCCGGTGCTGGACGGCGTGACGACGACCGTGGTGGGTACCGCGGCCGTGATGATCGTGCCGGTGCTGGACGGCGTGACGACGACCGCGGGGGGTACCGGGGCCGGGACGATCGTGCCGGTGGCGGGTACCGCGGCCGGGACGACCGGGGTTCGGCCGGTGGCGGGTACCGCGGTCGTGACGATCGTGCCGGTGCTGGTCGGCGTGACGAGGACCGCGGGCGCTTCGTGCGCCGGGACGACGACCGCCGCGGCGGCGACGGCGGAGGGTTCGTCCACCGCGACGACGACCGCGGCGCCCGCTCCTACCGCGATCGCGACGACCGCGGCGCCCGCGGGTACCGCGGACGCGACGACCGAGGTGCCGCTGGCGCTCGCGGCCGCGACGACCGTCGCTCCAGGGGCGCCGATCGTCGCGACGACCGGCGTGACCCGGCCCGCGAGGACCGGCGTTCCCCGGACGGCCGCCCCAGCAGCGTGTGGCACAACGGCCGCCGCTACGTCGGCGGGACCACGAGCCCGCGCAACAGCGACCGGACCCGCGAGCGCGACCGCGCCACGCTCCGTGATCGCAGCACCACGCCCGAGCCGGAAGGCGCCCGCGACGAGCAGGGCCTCCCGCTGGAGGGCACGCCCGAACGGCCGATCATCCCGGACTGGGACGCGCCCGGGGCGACGCCGGACGCTGGAGCCGCACCGCGCCTCCAGGCCGACGGCGAGCGACTGCAGAAGGTGATCGCCGCTGCCGGCGTGGCGTCCCGCCGCGTCGCGGAGAACCTCATCGTGGAAGGCCGCGTCACCGTCAACGGCGAGGTCGTCGACGCGCTCGGTCGGCGCGTCGACCCACAGACCGACGAGATCGCGGTCGACGGGGTCCCGGTGCAGGTCGACACCTCGCGGCGGTACGTCGTGCTCAACAAGCCGACCGGCATCGTGTCGAGCCTGCAGGACGAGCGCGGGCGACGTGACCTGTCCGAGTTCGTCGACCGGTACGAGGAACGCCTGTTCAACGTCGGCCGGCTCGACACCGAGACCTCGGGGCTCCTCGTCCTGACGAACGACGGGGACCTGGCGCACGTGCTCGCGCACCCGTCGTTCGGCGTCACGAAGACGTACATCGCGAAGGTCCGCGGGAACGTCAACCCGGCGACGGTGCAGCGGCTGCTCGACGGCGTGGAGCTCGACGACGGGCCGATCGCCGCGGACAAGGTGCGGTTGCTCGAGTCCTCGCGGGGTGAGTCGCTCGTCGAGGTCACCCTGCACTCGGGTCGGAACCGGATCGTCCGCCGGATGTTCGACGAGGTCGACCACCCGGTGCTCGAGCTCGTGCGCCGCTCGTTCGGGCCGCTGCACCTCGGGTCGCTGCCGCTCGGGAAGACCCGGGAGCTGACGACGGTCGAGCTCGGCAAGCTGCTCACGATCGCGCGCGACGCGACGGGCGTTCCGGAGCGGACGGACGGCGAGGAGTCGTCCGACTAGGGCGGGTGCCGCGCGGGGGCGTCAGCCCTCGCGCGCTGCGCGGTAGGCGTCCGCGCGTTCCTTCCAGCGTGCCGCCTCGGCGTCGAAGTCGGGGACGTCGTCGAGGTCGGGCCCGCCCGCGGCGAAGTGCTCGACGATGGCGGCGTTCGCCGCAGCGCCGACCTCGGCCCCGCGCGGGACCATCACCGCCTCGGCCGCACGGATCGCGACGTCGACGTCCGTGCCGTCGCGGAGCGCGCCGACGATGCCGCGCGCGAGCTCCGCGCCGTCGAGCATGGCGAGGTTGACGCCGTTGCCGCCGAACGGTGCCATCACGTGCGCCGCGTCCCCGATGAGCGCGATCCCGCGCCGGTGTTCCCACGTGGTCGGCGTCGGCAGCGCCATGATGGGACGGTTCGCCAGCGGACCCTCGCTCTCGTCCACGATCCGGAGCAGCTCCGGTGCGAAGTCGGCGAAGCGGCGACGGACCTCGGCACGGACCCGCTCGGTGTCGGTGGCCTGGGTCGCGTTGGCGTCGAGCGCCGGGGACGCGGGCAGGACACCCCCTCGGCCGTCAGCGGTCCCGAGCCCGGCCGCGGCCAACCAGTCGAGGTCGATCCGCATGCCCAGGTACCCGCGGACGACGTCGTCGCTGTTGCGCTGCAGGACCATCGTGCGACCGTCGCCGTTCGCCCAGAGGTGCCCGTCGCCGACGAGCGTCGCGATCTCGGGGTGCCGCTCGGCGGTCCGGGTGAACAGCACCTCGACGAAGCTCACGCCGGTGTACCGCGGGACGGTGTCGGTGAGGGCGGCGCGCACCCGGGACCACGCTCCGTCCGCTCCGATCACGACGTCGGCCGTCTCGACCGTCCCGTCGGCGAAGACGAGCCGGTGCGGGGTGCCGTCCGCTCCGGCCTGCAGCTCGACGAGCTTGCGACCCCACCGGACGGTGCCCGGAGCCAGGGAGTCGACGAGCATCGCGCGGAGCTGAGCGCGGTCGATCTCGGGAGCGGCGGACTCGTCGGCCGCGGCGACCTGTTCGGCGAGGACGGTCCCTGCGGGGTCGACCATCCGGTGTGACTGCCCTTCGGGCCGGGCCAGAGCCGCGAACTCGGTGGTGAGCTGCGCGTCGGCCAGGGCGATCTGCCCGCTGTCCGCGTGCAGGTCGAGCGTACCGCCCTGGTCACGCGCGGCGAGGGAGGCGTCGGCGTCGTGGACGGTGACGGCGACACCGGCGAGCTGGAGGATCCGCGCGCAGGTCAGGCCGCCGGGGCCTGCTCCGACGACGGCGATGGTGGGGTTGGTGTACATGGCTGCCTCCTGTCGATTACCGAACGGTCGTTCAGTAACGACCGTAGTCACCGAACGATCGTTCGGCAAGTACGATCGACGCATGAGCAGCACGGGGACGTCCGGTCGACGGGTCGGCAGCGAGACACGCGCCGAGATCCTGCGCGTCGCGCTGGACCTCTTCACGAGCCGGGGGTTCGACGGCACCTCGATCCGGGACATCGCCGAGGCGCTCGGGGTGACGAAGTCGTCGCTCTACTACCACTTCGCGGGCAAGGAGGCGATCATCCGGGCGCTGCTCGACGACCGCCGGAGCGACGTCGAGGAACTGCTCGCGTGGATCGACGAGCAGCCGCCGGGCACGGACCTCCTGCACCGCGCGGCGATGCGGTGGGTCGGGTCGACGTCACCGGATCGGATCCGCGGGATGCGATTCGCGCACGCCAACCGCCCCGTGATGCGGAAGCTCGCCGACGACGGCGGGGACCTGCGGGCCTGGTTCGACGACGTCGTCCGGCGCGTCCTGCCCGAGGACGCGCCCGTCGCCGACGTCCTCCGCGCCCGGATGGCGTTCGACACGGTGAGCGCCGCACTGTTCGCCGCGCAGACGACCGCGGCCACCGAAGCCGAGGTCGTCGAGGCCGCACTGGCAGCGACCGCCGCGCTCACGAGGTCGACCGACTGATGCTCGGTAGGCTTGCCGGGTGACCGACGCCCGCACCACGCCCGCCGAACCGGACATCGACCGGCGGCTCCGCGGACCCGTGCGGATCGTCGGTGCCGGACTCCTCGGCGCGTCGATCGGCCTGGCACTGCGAGAGAAGGGCGTGGACGTCGTGCTCGACGACGTGTCGCCGGCGGCCCTCGCGCTCGCCGTGGACTACGGGGCAGGTCGTCACCCGGCGGACGGGGACGCCCCGGAGCTCGTGGTGGTGGCGGTGCCGCCGGACGTCGTCGCGACCGTCGTCGAGCGGGAGCTCGCGGCGTACCCGGACGCCGTCGTCACCGACGTGGCGAGCGTCAAGTCGGGGCCACTGGCGAGCCTGCGGGCCGCGGGCGCCGACGTCTCGCGCTACATCGGTTCGCACCCGATGGCGGGGCGGGAGCGCAGCGGCCCGACCGCCGCCCGTGCCGACCTGTTCGTCGGACGGCCGTGGGTGATCGCCGGCCATGACGACATCACGTACCAGCGCGCCGCCGTGGTCGAGGACCTCGCGCTCGACGTCGGGGCGACCGTCGTCCCGATGGAGCCCGAGTCGCACGACCTCGCGGTGGCGTACGTCTCGCACGCGCCGCAGCTGGTGTCGACGCTCATGGCCTCGCGGCTGCGGGACGCCCCGGACGGGTCGCTCGACCTCGCCGGTGGCGGTGTCCGCGACGTGACACGCATCGCCGCGAGCGACCCCGGGTTGTGGGTGCAGATCATCGCCGCCAACGCCGGGCACATCCGGCCGGTGCTCGCCGACCTGCGGGACGACCTCGACCGCGTGCTCGACGCGCTGGACGACCCGCACGGTGCGGGGTCGCCGCGCACCATCGCCGAGGCCATCGCCGCCGGCAACCGCGGTGTCGAACGGCTGCCCGGCAAGCACGGCACGACCAAGCGGTTCGCCCAGGTGGTCGTCCTCGTCGACGACACCCCGGGTCAGATCGCCGCGCTCCTCACGTTCATCGGGGAGATCGGCATCAACCTCGAGGACATGCGCCTCGAGCACTCACCCGGCGCGCAGATCGGCATCGTCGAGGTGTCGGTCGTGCCCGAGCAGGAACAGCGACTCGTCGAGGAACTCGAGGGGCGCGGATGGAGGATCGCAGCAGCATGGGCGTGAACGAAGCGCAGGACTCCGGCGTGACCGGCGGGCCGGACGGCCCCGACACCGGACTGCCGACGCCGGGCGACCAGCCCGGTCCGATCGGCGGCGGTGACATCGCCGGCGGCCTGGACGGTCAGGGCGGTGGCGAGCCGGGTTCGACGCGCGACCCGCTGCCCGCCGGCCTCGCCGACGGTGCGTACGTCGCGAAGTTCGTCGTCGCGGTCGACGGTCCCGCCGGCAGCGGCAAGTCGAGCGTGTCCCGCGCAGCGGCACGCGCGCTCGGCTTCGGGTACCAGGACACCGGCGCCGCCTACCGTGCGCTCGCGTGGCACGCGCTGCAGCAGGCCGTGGACCTCGACGACCCCGCCGCGGTGCTGGCGAGCTGGGACACCTTCGACTACGAGATCGGCACCGACCCCGACGACTACTTCGTGCGGGTGAACGGCACCGACGTGACGGATGCGATCCGGACGCCCGAGGTCACCGCCGCGGTCGCGCACATCGCCAAGCTGCCCGAGGTCCGACAGCGACTCGTGCAGCTGTTCCGCCAGGTGATGCGGCGTACCGACGCTCGGGGCATCATCACCGAGGGACGCGACATCACCACCGTCGTGGCACCCGACGCAGAGGTCCGCATCCTGCTCACGGCCGACGAGTCGGTTAGGATGGCCAGGCGCTCGGCCGAGGTCACGACCCAGTCGGCCGCCGAGACCTCCGCTGCACTCGCCCGTCGGGACGCCGCGGACGCGAAGGTCGTCGACTTCATGAACGCCGCGGACGGCGTCACGACGCTCGACTCCACCGACCTCGACTTCGACCAGACCGTACAGGCGGTCGTCGAGCTGGCCCGAAGCACGGCCACGAACTGATCACCCGCGGCCGAGGGCCGCACGCGAGGAACCCACCATGGCGCAGCTGGACAACGACAACCCGGCGAACGACGACTTCCCCGAGTACGACGACGCCCTCGGCGAGCGGCTCGCCGGACTCGACGACGCCGAGGCCGAGCAGCGGGCGAACGCGCTCCGTGCCGGGCTCGACGACTACGAACTCGACGAGGAAGACGTCGCCCTGCTCGAGGCCGGGGAACTCGGCGAGGACGGCACCACCTACCTGCCGGCGTACCCGGTGCTCGCGATCGTCGGGCGCCCGAACGTCGGCAAGTCGGCGCTCGTGAACCGCATCCTCGGTCGCCGTGAAGCCGTCGTGCAGGACGTCCCCGGCGTCACCCGCGACCGGGTGAGCTACAAGGCCGAGTGGAACGACAAGCGGTTCACCCTCGTGGACACCGGCGGGTGGGAGCCGGACGCGCAGGGCATCAACGCCTCGGTGGCCGCGCAGGCCGAGGTCGCGATCGACCTCGCCGACGCGGTGCTGTTCGTCGTCGACGTCACGGTGGGCATCACCGCGACGGACGAGCACGTCGTCAAGATGCTCCGCGGCACCGACCGTCCGGTCATCGTCGTGGCGAACAAGGCCGACGACGACCGCCGCGACCTCGACGCGTACGAGCTGTGGAACCTCGGCCTGGGGGAGCCGCACCCCGTCTCCGCCCTGCACGGACGTGGCGTGGCGGACCTGCTCGACCTCATCGTGAAGACGCTGCCGGACACCTCCGCCGTCGCGAAGCAGGAGGTCGGCGGTCCCCGTCGCGTCGCGATCCTCGGCCGGCCGAACGTCGGCAAGAGCTCGCTGCTCAACAAGGCCGCGGGCGAGGAGCGGGTCGTCGTGAACGACCTCGCCGGCACCACCCGTGACCCCGTGGACGAGCAGATCGAACTCGGCGGACGGGTCTGGCGCTTCGTCGACACCGCCGGCATCCGGAAGCGGGTGCACCTGCAGCAGGGTGCGGACTTCTACGCGTCCCTCCGCACGACCGCCGCGCTCGAGAAGGCCGAGGTCGCCGTCGTCGTCCTCGACGTCACCGAGCCGATCTCGACGCAGGACCTGCGCATCATCGACCTCGTGCTCGAGTCCGGTCGCGCCCTCGTTCTCGCGTACAACAAGTGGGACCTCCTCGACGACGACCGTCGCCGCTACCTCGAGCGCGAGATCGAGCAGGACCTCGCGCACGTGTCGTGGGCGCCGCGCGTGAACATCTCCGCCCGCACCGGTCGTCACCTCGAGAAGCTCGTCCCGGCGCTCGAGACCGCCCTCGAGTCGTGGGACACCCGCATCCCGACGGGCAAGGTCAACGCCTTCATCGCCGAGCTCGTGCAGGAGCACCCGCACCCGGTCCGCGGCGGCAAGCAGCCCCGCATCCTGTTCGGGACGCAGGCGTCGAGCCAGCCGCCGACGTTCGTGCTCTTCACGACGGGCTTCCTCGACCCGCAGTACCGACGGTTCATCACCCGTCGTCTACGTGAGGTCTGGGGCTTCTCGGGTACGCCGATCATCGTCAACATGCGGGTCCGCGAGCGCCGCAAGCGCTGAGTCCGAACGGGGATCGAGCGTGACGGGGGCGCGACGTCGGTGGCTGTTCGTGGCAGTCGGGGTGATCGTCGCCGTCGCACTCGTCCTCGCGTGGACCACCCTGCGGAGCGAACGGCGCGCGAGCGAAGCCCGGCCCGTGGCCACCGCCGACGCTCGCCGAGCCGAGCGTCGGCGGTGGCGCGATCGGCCCACCGTCGAACGCGCTCGGTGCTCCGGTCCCCGCGCCGTCCCCCGCGTCCGGGTCGACCGGCGACGATTCGCCGATCGCTCCGTGGTGGCAGCGCGTCCCGCCCGTCGAGGGCGACCTGCTCCCCATCGATCGCGGCATCACGGGCCACGTCCGGGTCGAGGACGACCCGGAACTCGGGCTGTACATCGCGTTCGACCACTTCGCGGTGCGCTCCCCGAACCGGTCCCTCAAGGCCGTGCGGGTCGTCCTGTCGAACGGCATGGTCGTGGGGGATCGCCGAGGGTACTGGTCCGGCGGCCAGGCGGTCGACGTCGGGAGCATCCCGATCGACACCGAGGAACAGTCCCTCACGATCACGACGCCGCAGATCCTGCCCGAGGACGTCCGCTCCATCCTGATCCGTGACCCCGACACCGGCGAGGTCATCGGTGGTGCCGCGCTCATCCCGACGAGCTGACGGACCCGGCCCCAGGACCGCGCGGGCCGACTGATCGAGGCGTGTCGCGCCTCCAGGCCGCCGGACGGGAGGCGCGGTGCACGTCGCGCCCCGCCGGATGCGGCACCATGGACCCGTGAGTCTCCCCGTCCTCGCCGACCGTCTGTGGTGTCGGCTGCACCTCGACCGGCTCGCGGGTGGCCGGCAGGCCGGCTACGTGATCCGTGAGGACATGCTCGAGCACCCCGAGACCGTGCGGTCGTTCCGGTGGATCCGGTGGTTGCTCGTCGCCGAGACGGTGGTGGGGCTCGCGGCGATCGTCGTGGCCGTGCTGCTGACACGGGCGGGGCAGACCATCCCGTGGGCGGTGTGGTTCCGAGCGACCGTCGTCCTGCTCATCACGCTGACGCTCTACGTGTTCGCGTGGCGGGCGCAGCTCGGGTACTACTGGGCGTACCAGCGGTTGCGGTTGTTCAGCCGGATCTTCCCGGTGGTGACGCTCGTCGTGGCGGCGATCCCCGGGCTCTACCCGTTCTGGATGGTCATCGAGCAGATCGTGTTCTCGCTGCTCATGATCGGCATCGGCGACGTGCTGACGACGGACCACATGCGGGCGACGTTCCCGAAGCCGGCGCGGCGGTCGTAGCGCCGGCGCGGCGCGGCGCGGGGCGGCGCGGGGCGGGGCGGGGCCGGGCTCGCTCGGCCGACTCGGAACGACATCGTCGCTGTCGTACGACAGCGGTGTCGTCGCTCGTTGCACGCGCGCGATGTCGCGGCCCGCGCAGTGCGACACCGTCGCTGTCGTACGACGGCGACAACGTCGTTCGTTGCACGCGCATGGTGTCGCGGGGCGGGAGGAACGACATCGGCGTTGTCGTACGACGTCGGCGTCGTCGCTCGTTGCACGCGCAGGGTGTCGCGGGCGGGGCGGGGAGCTGGAGCGACGTGGAACGACTCAGTCGGTGTCGTACGACGCCGAGGTCGTCGCTCGTTGCACGCGCGGGATGTCTCGGGGCGCGCGGAACGACTCAGTCGGTGTCGTGCGACGTCGACATCGTCGTTCCGAGGCCGCCTCCTGCCCGCCGCCGACCCTCGCCCACCGAGACCGCCGCCCCCGACACCGCCGCCGGCGCCGGCGCCGCCAGGCTCCCGAGCAGCGCGAGCGCCCGAGCCGACGGGGAACCGGGCTCCGCGTGGTGCACGACGAGGAGCTGCCCGTCGGTCCCACCGACACCGAGCTTCTCGCGCCGCAGTTCGAGCTCGCCGACGTCCGGGTGCGACATCCGCACGGTGCCCCCGCCGAGCGGCCGGACGTCGTGCCGCGCCCAGAGCCGTCGGAAGTCCTCGCTGCCCAGCGACAGCTCGCCGACGAGGGTCGTGATCGCCGGGTCGTCGACGTCGGCCCCGATGGAGGACCGGAACGACGCCACCATCCCGCCCATCTGGTGCTCCCAGTCGGGGTAGCGCTCCTGTTCGCTGCGGCTGAGGAACATCGTCCGGAGCCGGTTCTCTCCGGCGCGCATCCCCGGGGCCAGCGCCGTCGCCAGGGCGTTCGCGGCGAGGACGTCGAACGCCCGGTTCTCCACGAACGCGGGCAACCCGATCACGTCGAGGAGCTGCAGCGTCCCCGACGGCACCCGTTCGGTCCGGGACGACTGCGACCGCGGTGTCCGCCGGCGGGTGACCGAGCTGTCCGCCAGGCTCCGCAGGTACGCCGAGGCCGTCGCGTCGAGCCCGAACACCCGGGCGACGGCGTCGAGCACCTGCGCCGACGGGTTGCGGTCGCGCCCCTGCTCCAGGCGCAGGTAGTAGTCGGCGCTGATGCCCGCGAGCGTCGCCACCTCCTCGCGGCGCAGGCCGGGCGTCCGCCGCACACCCGTCACCCGGAGCCCGGCGTCCTCCGGGCGGACCAGTTCACGCCGTGCGCGGAGGTACTCGCCGAGGGTGTTGTCGCTCACACCTCGATGCTACGGACGCTCCCGGTGTCCGGTCCTGGTCCCCGTGGTCCCAGGGTGGAGGGGGACCTGCCGGCACGGTCACACCGGGAGCATCGTGGTGGACATGACGGACACGACACTCCCCGGCGGCTCCTACCGCCTCGCAGACGACCTCGACCTCACCCGCGTCGGGTACGGTGCCATGCAGCTCGCCGGCCCCGGCGTCTTCGGACCGCCCGCCGACCGAGCGGAGGCGATCCGGGTGCTCCGCACCGTGGTCGAGCTCGGCATCACGCACATCGACACCGCGGACTTCTACGGCCCGCACGTCACGAACGAGATCATCCGCGAAGCCCTGCACCCGTACGCCGACGACCTGCACATCGTCACGAAGGTCGGCGCCCGGCGCGACGCGGACGGCGGGTGGCCGCACGCCCGCGAGCCCCACGAACTCGTCGAGCAGGTGCACGCCAACCTCCGGGGCCTCGGCCTCGAGCAGCTCGACGTGGTGAACCTCCGCACGGGCGGCTTCGACGCGCCGGAGCCGGGCAGCATCGCCCCGCAGTTCGAGGCGCTCGCGGAGCTCCAGCAGCAGGGCCTCATCAAGCACCTCGGACTCTCCACCGTCGACGCCGAGCAGCTCGCGGAAGCGCAGTCGATCGCGCCGGTCGTCTGCGTGCAGAACATGTACAACGTCGCTCGTCGTGAGGACGACGCGATGGTCGACCTCACGGCCGCGCAGGGCATCGCCTACGTGCCGTACTTCCCGCTCGGCGGCTTCTCGCCCCTGCAGTCGGGAGCGCTCGACGCCGTCGCCGAACGCCTCGGTGCGTCGCGGCTGACGATCGCGCTGTCGTGGTTGCTGCAGCGCTCGCCGAACATGCTGCTCATCCCGGGCACCTCGTCGGTGGCGCACCTGCGTGACAACGTCGCTGCAGCGGCGTTCGTGCTGCCCGAGGACGCCGTGGCCGAGCTGGACGCGATCGGCGCCGTCTGAGACACGAGCGGGAACGCCGGGAGGCGCGGTGCGGTCCGGCACATCGCCTCCCGGCATCACGTGGTCCCGTCCGTACCGACCGCCGCACTCCGATGCCCAGTGCCCAGGCCAGCGGCGAGCGGACACGAACCGGTCAGGCGACGGTGGCCAACGCGAACGGCAGCACGGCGGACGCCCCGGCCCGTCGGAGTTCCCGCCCCGCGACCGTCATCGTCCACCGGCTGTCGACCAGGTCGTCCACGAGCAGCACCGGCCCCTCGTGCGCCTGCAGCGCGGCGGCGAGCGACGGATCGACCACGAAGGTGTCCCACACGCCCGACAACCGGTACGCACTGTTCGTCGCTCCGTCGCCGCGCGGAGTGCCACCGCTCCGCCCGAGCGTGCCGAGGAACCGCAACCGACCGATCGCACTCAACGCCTGCGCCAGCGACCCCACGAGCTCCGGCCGCGACCGCGAGGACATCGCGACGACCCCCGTCGGCCGGGTCTCCCACGGCCAGTCCTTCAGCGCTCGGACGCAGCCGTCGACGAGTTCACGGGACACCGGGGCATCCGGCATACCCGGCGCGAACAATGCCCGGAGCGGCCCGCCCCAACCGAGGTCGGTCAGCCGTGCGACGGCGCGGCCGGGCTGCACGAGTTCGTCGGGACCGATCTTGCCGCGGACGGGGACACCGAGCGCCGCCATGCCGGAGGGCCACTGGGCGCGCGGGGCGATCTCGACCCCGACCTTGTCCAGCGCCGCGGCGGCACCGTCGGCGTCGGACGTCGACACCGTCGTCGGGTACCAGGCCCCCGCGCAGTTGTCGCACCGCCCGCAGGGCTCGGCGGACGGGTCGTCGAGGTCCTGCTGCAGCAGCTGCATGCGGCACGCGGAGGTCGACTCGTAGGCGAGCATCGACGCGGCCTCGGCAGCACGGGCCGCCGCGACGCGCTCGTAGCGCGGCGCGTCGTACGTCCACGGCTGCCCGGTCGCGACCCAGCCCCCGGTGACGCGCTGCACGGCGCCGTCCACGTCGAGCACCTTGAGCAGGAGTTCGAGCGTGGACCGCTTGATGTCCACGAGACCCTCGAGCGCGACGGTCGACAGCGGCGAGGACGACGCCGACAGGGCATCGAGCACCGCGGCCGCGCGTGCCTCGGTCGGCATGGAGGCGCTCGCGAAGTACTGCCAGATCTCCTGGTCCTCACGCCCGGGCAGCAGGAGCACGTCCGCATTGTCGGTGGCGCGGCCGGCACGACCGATCTGCTGGTAGTACGCCACCGGCGACGACGGCGCCCCGATGTGCACGACGAACCCGAGGTCCGGCTTGTCGAACCCCATGCCGAGGGCGCTCGTGGCGACGAGCGCCTTGAGCTCGTTGCCCTTGAGCTGCTGCTCGAGCTGTTCGCGTTCCTCGGTGTCGGTCCGGCCGGTGTAGGCCCGCACGGCGTACCCGTTCTCGCGCAGGAGCCGGGCGATGTCCTCGGCGGCGGAGACGGTGAGCGTGTAGATGATCCCGCTGCCGGGGAGGTCGCCGAGGTGCGCCAGCAGCCAACCGAGGCGCTGCCGGGCATCGGGCAGCGTGAGGACACCGAGGCGGAGCGACGCCCGGGCGAGTGACCCGCGGATGGTGAACACGGGGTCGTCCGGGCCCGCCGTCAGCTGCTCGGCGACGTCCTCGACCACGCGCTCGTTCGCGGTGGCGGTCGTCGCCAGCACGGGGACGCCGTGGGGGAGCGACCGGATGAGCTCGGCGAGCCGCCGGTAGTCCGGCCGGAAGTCGTGCCCCCAGTCGGAGATGCAGTGCGCCTCGTCCACGACGAGCATCCCCATCCGGGCGATCAGCGTCGGCAGCTGTTCGTCACGGAACCGCGGGTTGTTGAGCCGTTCGGGGGAGACGAGGAGCACGTCCACCTCGTCGCGCGCGAGGGCGGCCCGGGTCTCCTCCCACTCGTGCGCGTTCGCCGAGTTGATGGACACGGCGCGGACACCGGCCCGGGACGCGGCGGCGACCTGGTCGCGCATGAGCGCCAGCAGCGGGGACACGAGCACGGTCGGGCCGCCCCCGCGGCGTCGGAGCAGCAGCGTCGCGAGGAAGTACACGGCCGACTTGCCCCAGCCGGTGCGCTGCACGACCAGGGCCCGCTGCCGGTGCTCGACGAGGGCGGAGATCGCCTCGAGCTGACCGGGGTGGAAGACCGCGTCGGCACGGCCCGTCAGGGCCTGGAGCGCCTCCTGCGCCTCCGTCCGGATCTCGGCGGAGGGCGGAGCGGGCGACGCGACGGACGACGCAGCGGGGGAACCGTGACCGAGACCAGACATGACCCCATGCTGTCAGCAGCGGCCGACGGAACGCGCCCCGCGCCTCCAGGCTGTGGACAACCCGCTACTGGTAGGTGATCAGCGACGGCGTCGGCGACACGTCCGCCATGGTCTGCTGCGGCGACAGCATCGGCTGGTCCTCGTCGGTGAAGTTCTTCCATCCCCAGTGCACGCCCGCCGGGGCATCCGCGTGCAGCGCCTTCCACGTCGCCTGCTTGTCCGGCTGCGAACCCTGCCCGTCGGCGTGGATGAGCAGGTCGAGTTCCGGGTGCGACTCGATCGACGACCGGTCCTGGATCATGGACAGCCGGAACTGGTGCAGCACGAGCGCCTTCGGCGGCAGGCCCTTCGACCGCACGAGCTGCGCGAGCCACGAGGACACCTCGTTCACCTCGGACGCCCGGACGCTCCCGATCTGCTCCAGCGGCACCTGGTCGGGCCCGAGCCGCCACTCCGGGTCCAGTGCGAGCCACACGCCGGGCTTCGCGAGCAGCGACTCGTACCGCTTCGCCTGTGACAGGAAGTCGGCGCGCCCGGGCTGCAGGTCGAGGATCACCGGCATTCCGGCGTCGTGCGCGGCGTCGACGTACGGTTCGAGCGTCGACACGGGCAGCTCCGAGGAGTAGTCCCCGTCGGCTCCGGGGGCTCCCGCGGCGACGGTCGCGATGACCTCCATCGCAGGCGTGACCGGCACGTCGCCGAGCCCGTCGTACCCCGCCGCGACGGACCGCGCCCGTCGCACGGTCGCCTCCGGGTCCTGCTCGCCGAGGACACCGAGCGCCGGTGCTCCCGGCGCGCCGTACAGCGCGACGTACCGGTGGCCGTCGAACGGTCGCTGCCCGCCGTGTGGCAGCTGCCACCCGTGCTCCGCAGCGCGCACGGTCCACTCGGGGTCGCCGAGCGCACCGAACGCAGAGCCGACGAGGACCGTCGGGTGGTCCGCCCGCTCGTGCAGCGCCGTCACCACCGCGGGCGCCGCCGCCGGGTCGGTCACGCCGTCCGGCATCACGACCACGCGCGCACCAGCGGCCTTCGCGGTCGCCACGGCCGCAGCGTCCGCCCTCGCGTCCGCCACGACGACGGTCGCCTGCCGGGAGGCGCGGGTCGGCTCCGGCGCGTCGCCGTCGGTCGGCGCACCCCGCCGTTCCGCGTCCGTGTCCACCGTCACGTCGCCCTCGGCCTGGTACCAGCGGGCGCCGAGGCGGTGCAGCTCCCGCGCCACGCCGGCGCCGCTCGACCCGGTCAGGAGCGCTGGGACGTGCGCACGTTGCGCGGCGCTCGCCGCGGCCCGCACCGCGCGGTCGTCGTCGGCGGGTGCGACGACCGCGCCGGGAGCGGTCGCGAAGAGCGCCCGGCTCGTCGCGACGGAGCGGGCGGCGGCGTCCCGCTGGGTGGCCGTCGCGACGGTCTGGGCGGAGGCCTCCGCCAGCGTGGGGCGCGCGTCCGCGGACTGGATCCCGGTGCAGCCGGCGGCTCCGAGCAGCAGCCCGGCGGCCGCGATCGCGAGGAGGACACGGGAGGTGGAGCCGGAACGCATCGGGCCACCATACGAGCCGTCCGGAACACTCCCTGGGAATCCGACGGGTGTCGTCTCGTAGAAGGGGAGCATGCCCGACGACGACCGCCCGCTCATCGGCGAGGTGCAGCCGCCCGACGTGCACTGCATGACGCTCAACGTGCGCCGCCGAGTGCCCCGGCCCGCCGCGCACCCCGATTCGTGGTCGCGTCGACGGGACGCCGTGGTCGCGCTCGTCACCTCGGAAGTGCCCACCGTGCTCGCCGTCCAGGAGGCGCTGCCCGCGCAGTCGGCGGACCTCACCGCCGCCCTCGGGTCGCGCTGGGAACCCGTGCTCGTCGGCCGTGGCGCGCGAGGAGGGGGCGAGCAGGTCGGACTGTTCCTCGACCGCGAGCGGCTCGACGTCGAGGAGCGCCGGTCGTGGGCGCTGTCCCGTACCCCGCACCGGCCGGGCTCCCGGTCCTGGGCGACGTCCTTCCCGCGGCACGCCGTCGCGGCCGTGGTCCGGGACCGAGCCACCGGCCGCAGGTTCACGACGATCGCCACGCACCTCGACGTCCTGTCACCGTGGGCCCGGCTCCGGTCCGCCGCGCTCCTCGGACGGATCGTCCGGGAACGCGGGCTGCCGGCCGCGGTCATGGCGGACTGGAACAGTCCCGCCGGCTCGGCGCCTTGGCGAGCACTGGCGGACACGGGCGTCGTCGACAGCTGGAGCCGCGCCTCCCGGCAGGTGACCGAACCCTTCGGGACCTACCCGCACTACCGGGAGCCGCGTGTCGGGGACCGGCGCATCGACGGTGTCCTCGTGACGGCCGATGCGACCGTCGACCGCGTTGCCGTGTCCGTCCGTCGCCCGGGCGGTGTGTGGCCGTCCGACCACGCCGCCGTGCACGCCGTGGTGCGGTGGGCGTCGTGATCGCCACCTTCGGTCCGACGTTCCTGCGCCCGCGGTTCCTCGTCGCCGACGTCGTGCGGGCGCTCACGGTCGTGAGCCTCGTCGTCGCGGTGATCGGCTGGGGCGGGACCTCGTTCGCGGTGATGTCGCTGTGCCTGCTCGGCGTCGTCGTGCCGAGGATGCTCGGGCTCCGGCCGGTGTTCGACGTGCTCGTGTGCGTGCTCGTGCTCGTCTCCGGCTGGTCCAGTGTCCTCGAGTGGTACACGACGGTGTTCCTCTGGGACAAGCTCATCCACGTGCTGCTGACCGGGCTGCTCGCGGCCGTGCTGTACGTGATCGGGTCGGACGTCGGCGCCGTCCCCGCCGCCCCGGACGGTCACCGCGTGGTCGTCGCGGTGCTCGCCGTGTGCGCTGGGCTGGCGGTCGGGGCGACGTGGGAGATGGGGGAGTGGCTCGGGCACAACTTCGTCGACTCGTCGATCTTCGTCGGGTACGACGACACGATCGGCGACCTGGCGGCGGACGGCTTCGGGGGACTGCTCGCCGGGTTCGGGCTGCCGTGGCTGGCGGCGCGGCGGGAGGTGGTGCGGGCCGGGCGGTGAATGTCGTGGCGCCCCTGGGGTGGCGCTGGGTGCGGCGACGCGCCGTGGCGCGGGCGGGGTCTGGTGTCCGCTATGCTGGTCTGGTTGCTCCGCGCTCCGGTCGGACGCGGGCGACGTGAGCTCCTCGGGGCTCGCGGGCTGTGGCGCAGCTTGGTAGCGCACTTGACTGGGGGTCAAGGGGTCGCAGGTTCAAATCCTGTCAGCCCGACCGACGCGGCGAGTTGGCAATCGTCTCGGGAACTGTTCACAACGAAGAAGCCCACCGAGTGTCTCGGTGGGCTTCTTCGTTGTGTTCGGTCTCGAGACGGTGCTTCCGCGGACGCGCTGCAGAAGCAGTTCGTCGCGCTGTCTCCTCGCCCCCGACTTCCGGGCTCGCCGCGTCGCCCGTGTCGCTCAGACGGCGATGTCCTGCCAGGGCGACCAGTGGCGGGTGGGTCGGCCTCTGCCTTGTCCGATGAACAGCAGTCGTCCGCGGATGTGGCGGCCTGTGCCTTCTGTGCCGGCGCGGACTGCGTCGAGGTAGCGGCGCAGCTGTTCGGTGTCTTGCCGTACGACCCAGTCTGGTGGTGTGGCGTTTCCGAACTTCAGGTCGATGACTTCGATGTCACCGTCGGCGCGGTAGACGAGCAGGTCGGCTCTGAGGTGTTCAGCGTCTGGGGTGAGGACGCCGTGTGTGCCGGCGACGGCGAACAGCGGTACTTCGCTCCACGCATGGGTGAAGGGTTTCCCTGTGATGGATCGGGAGCCGAACCGGGTTGCGAGCGCTCGTGACGCGTTGGCGACCATCGGGCGTAGCCCGTCGAGGACAGCGTCCTGTTCACGGGTGGTGAGCTGTCGCCATTCGGAGACGAACGTGTCCGCACCGTCGTTCGGACCATCGACGTTCAGCAGCCCCTGCGCGGTGTGCCGGTGAGGTGCTGAGGCGGGTTCTGCTTGCGTGCCTCGGAGTGCCGCTTCGAGCACGTCGACGGCGATGTCGGTCTCCCCGACGAACCGTTCCGGGTCGTGGAAGTACTCGAACCGCTTCCCGTACAGCGGACGGACGAACGGCCACAGCACCGCCCTGTGTGCCAGAACGCCCTTCATCGTGAACTCGTTGTGCCTGTTCCCCACACATCCAGCGTGCACGACGCCGCCGACAAGACGGTGGACTCGAGGGGCCCGCGCGGTGGCGGCCAGCTTCGAAGCCGATCGGCAATCGGTGGACTGCTCCGTTGCGGCTGATGGTCGTCCGAGGCTCGTCTAGGGTCTCCGGCATGGGCTTCCGCGTCACGCAGTCGTTCTCCGACGAACCGCCGGTGTGGAAGACGGCAGCGCCCACTCGCCGACGACAGGTGCCGGGTTCGGGGCTGACCATCGCAGCCCTCGCAGTCGGCTTGGCGGTAACCGGCGGTGTCGTCTGGGTGGCTCTGTCCTGGGACGTGCTCATGGGTGACGTACTGCAGTGGGCACGGTGGATGCTCGTCCTGGTGCAGGCAGGGCTGTGGCTGACGTCCGCCGGATGCTGCGTCTGGCAGTGGAAGCGGAGACGGACCGGGCTGTGGATCGCTCTCACTGGAGGCGTGCTGGCGGGTCTCTTCTTCTGGGTGTCGGCCTTCCTGCTCGTCGCCTCGCTACCGTGCCCGTCGTTCTGCTGATCGGCCTCGTCGGCGTCACGGGAACGGAGCCGAGGGACCATGCGGATCTACTCCCCGTGGTGAGGAGATGGAGTCCGTGGGCCACCCTGCCCGGTGGTCGTGCACAATGCTGGCATGAGGGACGCCGCAACTGCTCCGAACCCTGTCGCTGTGGTGCTCCGCCCGTTCGGGTACCTGCTCATCGGGCTCGTGTGGACCGCACTGTTCGTGGTCGTGGTCGGGATCTCCGGAGCGCTGCTGTTCGGGTTCGCCTCGACCGGCGGGGGTGGGGCGCCCTGGAGCGACCTCGACGTTCCGGGGTGGTTCGCGGTGTGCTGCATCGGGTTGTTGTGGGTGGTGCTCGTCGGGTTCCTCGAGGTGCTGCTGCCGTTGGCGACGGCGCCGCTGGCGGTGCTGTCGTTCACGTACGTCGTTCGTGCGCTTCGCCCCGCGTTCCGGGAGCAGCGGCTGAGCTACACGGTGCAGGGCCGGGAGACGATCGGTCCGGTGACGGTTTCCGGAACGGTGGCGATGTCGCTGCTGCCGGTGCAGCGGTCGCGGTGGACCGATTTCTGGATGCGCTTGTACGCGGCCGGTTGGTCGGGCGGCGGCGGACGGGTGTGGGTCGCGTCGATGCCGTGGGGGTTGGCGACGTTCTTGCTGCCCGTGTGGGTGCTCTCGCCGATCGGACCCATCGCTGCGGCGGTCTGGACGGTGCTGACGATCGCGGCGGGAGTTGCAACTGTCGTCCTGACGTGGCGTGCGTTGACTCGCCCACCAGCTCGACCGAAAGTGGGCGGTCCTGTCCGGGCTGCGCTCGAGGGCATCACACAGCGCATCATCTTCGGACCGTCGAGGAGCAGCAGAGAACTGCGGAAGGCGCGACGGGCACGCGAGAAGCGGAGGCAGGCACGGGAGAAGCAGCGCCGAGCACACTGAGACGGTCTGCGGAAGCGCCGCTCCTGTTCGCCTTCCTCCCACGAAAACCGAAGCCACCAGCCTCGGGAGCGCGTCGACACGCAGCAGCTCCCCTCCGGAACAGGAGCACGCCGTCGTTCAGCGGTCTCGCGAAGGCAGCCGCGCTGTCGTCAGCAGCCCGGCACCGACACCCGCACCGCACTGATCCGCCCCGCCCGCGTGCTCGCCGTGACCTCGGGGTCGTAGCTGTCCGCCGTCGCGAGGTAGAGCGTCCGACCGTCGTCCCCACCCAGCGCGCAGTCGATCGCGCACAGCCCGGGAGCGTCGATCCGGTCCGTGACCTCACCGCCCTCGAGCACGCGGAGGAACTCGCCCGTGTCGACCGAGCACACCCAGATCGCTCCCTCGGCATCGACCGTGCTGCCGTCCGGCGTGACACCTTCGGGCAGGTCCGCCCACGGACGACGACCGGTGAGCGACCCGTCCGCTGCGATGTCGAACGCGGTCAGCCGACCACCCCAGGTCTCGCTGACGACGAGCGTGCGCTGCCCCGGCAGGATGTTCATGCTGTTCGGGAAGACGAACCCGTCGGCCGCGAGCCGCACCGAGCCGTACGGTTCCACGACGTAGACGGGGCCGGGGCGGAGTTCCTCGCCGCCGTAGAGGTCGTACCCGAACGCGCCGATGTACGTCCGACCGGTCTCCGGGTCGACGACGAGGTCGTTGACGAGCGACGACTCGATGCCGGACAGGTCGGCGAACACCGAGGTCTCACCGCCCGGCTCGACGGCCAGGACGGTGCGGGACTCCATCGCGCTGACCACGAGTCGACCGTCCCGCAGCCAGCCCAGTCCGGACGACTGCCCCTTGACGGTCGCTTCGAGTCGCGGTCCCGCGTCGGAGGCCGGGTCGATCGAGAACACCTCGCCGGTGTGCATGTCCGAGTACCAGAGCCGGCCCTCGTGCCAGCGGTTGCCCTCGGGGAAACGGATGCCGGTGACGACGTCGGCTGCGGAGTCCAGGGAGATGTGCACGGATCCAGCCTGCCAGGCCGCAACGCGAAGGAGTCCGCCACGCAAAGTGGACTGCCAGGCGAACACGCAACTCCGCCCCCTAGGGTCGCGGCAAGCGCACACGCGTGAACTCCTCGTACCGGTTGAAGGACCGATCCGCAACGGAAGGTCGGTCCTCATGACCACCACTCCGCTCACGCCGGGTTACACCCGCACTCGTCCCGGGCCGGGGAGCCGCAACGGCACCTCGACCTACTCCGCGCTCCTGGCGCAGGTGAAGGAGCACGGCCTGCTGCGCCGTCGCACCGGCTTCTACTGGGCGCTGTTCGGCTCCCTGGCCGGCACGCTCGCCCTCGCCTGGGTCGCGTTCGCGTTCCTCGGCGACTCCTGGTTCCAGCTCATCGTCGCCGGAGCGCTCGGGGTGCTGTTCACGCAGTTCGCGTTCCTCTCGCACGAGGCCGCGCACCGCCAGGTGTTCGCGTCGCAGCGCTGGAACGACCAGGCCGGCCGGTACATCGGCACCTTCCTCGTCGGCCTCAGCTACTCGTGGTGGATGAACAAGCACACGCGGCACCACGGCAACCCGAACACCGTCGGGAAGGACCCGGACATCGCACCGGACGGCATCCGCTTCCTGCCCGAGGACGCCGCCGCGGCGAAGAGCGCCCCGATGCAGCTGTTCCTGCGGTTCCAGGGGTGGTTGTTCTTCCCCCTGCTGACGCTCGAGGGACTCAACCTGCACCGCTACGCCGTGATGTCGATCGTCACCGGCAACGGCACCAAGGCCGACGTGCAGCACCGCCTCATCGAGGGCGCGCTGCTCGTCGCCCGCTTCGGCATCTACCTCACGATCGTGTTCTGGTTCCTGCCGTTCGGCATGGCGTGCGCGTTCCTCGGGGTGCAGCTCGCCGTCTTCGGCGTGATGATGGGTGCCTCGTTCGCCCCGAACCACAAGGGCATG
>NZ_JBQEPN010000007.1:20425-26646 GCF_052045775.1 Curtobacterium sp. 22159 | reverse complement strand
CCAGGTCCGCACCTCCCGCAACATCCGCGGGGGCTGGTGGGTCTCGTTCCTCATGGGCGGTCTGAACCACCAGGTGGAGCACCACCTGTTCCCGTCGATGCCGCGCCCTGCGCTGAAGCAGGCCCGTCTGCTCGTCCGCGACCACTGCGACACCCTCGACGTCCCGTACACCGAGACCACGTTGCTGCGGTCCTACGGCATCGTCGTCCGGTACCTCAACCGGGTCGGGCTCGCTGCCCGCGACCCGTTCGCCTGCCCGATGGTCGCGCAGTTGCGCATCCACTGACGCCGGCGGCGCATCCGCCACCACCTCGGACTGGAGGCGCGNGCGCCTCCAGTCCGGTGGTGGGGACGTCGGTCAGGGTGTCAGCACGATCCGCCCGAACACCGTTCCCTCGTCCATCCGGCGGTGCGCCTCGGCCGCCTCCGCGAGCGGCAGCACCGCATCGACGACCGGGGTGAGCGCGCCGGAGGCGGCGTCGCGGAAGAGCTCGGCGCGCGCGGACGCCAGCGCGTCGCGCGGCACCGAGTCGAGGCTGAACGTCGCGAACGACCACGACCGCTGGAACGATCCGAGGAGCCGTGCGCCGATGTCGGCCACCGGCGGCATCCCGGCCACCGCACCGACGAGCACGAACCGGCCGTTCGGTGCCAGCCGCTCGACGAAGTCCCCCGTGTCCGGCCCGCCGGCGATGTCGATCACGACGTCGTGGGCCCCGGGGCCGTCGCCGTGGCCCTGACGGTCGAGCACGTGGGTCGCTCCGAGCGCCCGGAGTCGCTCACCCCGTGCGGCCGAACCGGTGGTCACGGTGACGGCCGACGCCCCGGCGCGTGCGGCGAGCTCGACGGCGGCGATCCCGATGCTCCCGGCCGCACCGCGGACGAGCACTCGTTCGCCGGGCTCGAGCCGTGCGTGCGCGAGCGCGAACCGCGCGACGGGAGCCGCGGAACCGAGCGCCACGGCGTCGACCGCGGCGAACCCGTCGTCGAGCGGGATCGTGTCCTCGACCCGGGCGACGGCACGCTCGGCGTACCCGCCGCCGAGTCCCGTGAACGCCCACACCCGCCGACCGGTCCAGGAGGCATCGACCCCCTCGCCGACCGCGGTCACGGTGCCGGCGACCTCGCTGCCGGGAACGTGCCCGGGGCGGACGTCAGCGCGGCCGATGGTCCCGCGGCGGATGACGGCGTCGACACCGCCGACGCCGATCGCCTCGGTCTCGATCAGCACCTGGCCGGCTTCGACCACGGGATCGGGCAGATCGGTGGGGACGAGGCCGTCCGGGGGACCGAAGGACTGGATGGTGATGCCGCGCACGGATGCTCCTCCTGGCTGCCGGGGGTCGGTCCGGCGCCGCTGCGACGCTAACGGACGCCTGCGTCCACTTCGCTAGAGTGAGAGCGATGAGCGACGAGGTGTCTCACCTGCGGGCGGATGCGCGCGAGAACCGTGACCGGGTGCTCCAGGCGGCGCGCGACCTCTTCGGCTCGCACGGGCTCGGCGTCACGATGCGCGACGTCGCCCGGCACGCCGGGGTCGGACCGGCGACGCTGTACCGACGGTTCCCGACCCGGCAGGACCTGATCGACGCCGCCTTCGACGACGAGCTCGAGCTCTGCCGGTCGATCGTGCTCGACGGCGCGGGGGAGCCCGACGCGTGGCAGGGCCTCCGCAGTGTGGTCGAACAGGTGGTCGAGCTGAACGCGCGCAACCAGGGGTTCGTGGACGCGCTCGTGGCCGAGGGGCACACGTCGGACCGGCTCGTACGGCACCGCGCGGAACTGCTGCACGCGCTGGCGTCGATGACGGTGCGGGCGAAGGCGTCGGGGGAGCTCCGGCCCGACTTCGTGGTGGACGACCTGTTGCTGGTGCTCCTCGCGGCGCGGGGGCTGCGTGGGGACGACCCCGGCGAGCGGTTGGTCGCGGCGCGACGGTTCGCGGCGCTGGCGCTCGGCGCGTTCCGGGCGTCCGGCGCGAACGAGCGGCTGCCGGAGCCGGCCCGCGTGGTCGGCGCTGCCCTGCGCGGGCAGGTCTGACGCGGGCGCGGGCCGCGCTGGCCGTCGGGCACGGGGCCGACTCCCGCGCTCAGCGACAGTTCACGCGCTCCGGGCGGCGTGAACTGTCGCTCAGCCCGAAACTCGGTACCGAGCGACCGGCCGCGCGACCGACCGCCCGCCCGGCCGCCCGGCCGCGCCGCGCGGACCGGGCGCCGCCCGTCACGCGCCGGTCTCGGTGTGCGCGGCCGCGACCGGCTTCGACTGGCTCGACCCCCGCTGCCGCAACCACACCGTCGCGACCACCATCACGGTGATGACCAGGAACTCGGACTGCCAGTTCTGCATCGACTCGAACCAGAACTGGCTCGTCCCGAGGTACTGCCAGCCCGTGACGACCGGGCCGCCGTGCTCGACCTGCTCCTGGTTGTACGCAGCCGCACCGCCGATCACGTGCCCGACGACACTGCCGACGAAGAGCACCGCGAACAGGATCAGCAGCGAGTTCTCGTACAGGACGAGCGCGACACCGCCACGTCGGACCGGCCAGGGCACGTGCGGCTCGTCGGCGTGGTCCCGCGGGTCGGCGTCCTGCGGGGCGTCCTCGTCGAGGGGCTTCGACTCGCTCGACCCCTTCTGGAAGAGGAACGTCGTGAGGACGACGTAGGACCCCATCTGCAGGAACTCGCTCTCCCAGTTCTCGAACGTGGCCTCCGCGAAGTCGCCGCTGGTCAGGAACGCCCACAGCGACTCGGTGGCCTGGCCGTGGAGCAGCGCGTCGTGGTCGGCCACGCGCCAGCCGGCGAAGACCATCCCGGTGAAGCAGAGCAGGAACACGATCGCGTTCGCGAGGAAGAGCCCGTTGCGCCCGGTCCACGACCACGCGGCGGGGCGTGCCCGCAGGAAGACACTCATCGGGTCGGACCTCCACTCGTCGACGAACGGCCTCCGTCACGCTACTGCTGGGCGCCCGGTCGGCCCCTCGGACTGGGGTCGGGGTGTCGCTCGGAATGGGGGCGAAGCCGGTTGCGCCGGACAACTAGCGTTCACGGCGAACGGCCGAGATCCGGCCGGGAGGTGTCCACGGGACGGACGCCACGGTCACGCCAGGGAGTGACGACAGATGCAGAAGCGCGCACCGAAGAAGGTCCTGTTCGCCGCCGTGCTCCTCACCGCCACGCTCGTCGCGGTGCCGCTCGGGCAGGGGAGTGCGGCGTCCGCGGCGACGAAGGCGTCCCGGAGCGGGGTGACCCGAGCGCCGGTCGGGAACATCGGGAAGTTCAAGCAGCGGTACGTCGAGGACTTCGCCACCGCGGCCCCGGCCGACGGGAAGTTCGCCAAGACGTACGCGAAGACGTGGCAGCCGTACCCGGACGGCACCGGGGGGATGTACTTCTCCGGGTCTCGGATCAGCGCGCACGACGGCGTGATGGACGTCTCGCTGAACGGGAAGCAGGGCGCTGCCGGCACCTTCGGGACGCCGTCCGGCGCGTGGACGCACGTCGGCGGGAAGTTCACCGTCCGGGCGAAGGCGACCGGCGGCGACGGGAACGGTGCGGCGTTCATGCTCTGGCCGACCTCGGACACGTGGTCGGACGGGGAGATCGACTTCCCGGAGGGCAACTTCGAGGCGAAGCCGAACCTGTTCCACCACTCGATGACGCCGGGCAACGAGTGGCAGACCGTGACCATGTCGTCCGGCGTCTCCTGGCGCGACTGGCACACCTACTCGGTCGAGTGGATCCCGGGGAGGTCGGTGTCGTACAGCGTCGACGGCAAGACGATCGCGACGGTCACGAAGGACGTCCCGACGACCGCGCACCGGTACATGTTCCAGGTGGGCGACTGGGGCGCGTCCGGGCACTTGATGATCGACTGGGTCACGACGTACGACTACGTCCGCTGACGGCCGTCGACGTCAGTTGATGATCTCGCCGCGCTCGTCGTCACGGAGCGCGGCGAGCCGGTCGCGCCAGGCCTGCAGCGCCTCCGGCGTGAGCCGTGTCCAGTCGGTCACCTCGCCGGTGATCCGCAGCGGTGCGGCGCTGCGGTAGGAGCGGGTGGGGTTGCCGGGGAACTTCTTGTCGGTCACGTTCGGGTCGTCCTCGTAGGGGCCGGTCGGCTCCACGGCGTACACGCGCGGGCGCCCGTCGCCGGCCGCGAGCTCCGCCGCCAGGCCCGCACCGTCCCGGAGTGCGGTGAAGTAGACGTGCTTCATGACGACCTCGGGGCGGTAGTTCGACCGGAACCCCGCCGTCAGGAGGTCGCCGACCTGGAGGTCCGCCTTCGTCCCGTGGAAGAACGGCCCGTCGTCGAGTGCGTCGCTCACGCCGTCAGGGTAGCGCCGGACCGCCCCGTGCGGGGGAGGTCCTCGAGGAGGAGATCCGAGCACCGGCATCTCCCCCTCACGGCGGACGCGGTGGCCGGACGGCCTCCCGTAGCGTGGCGCCGTGATCGAAGTCGAGCACCTCACCAAGCAGTACGGTCCGAAGACGGCGGTCGACGACGTCTCCTTCGTCGTCCGACCCGGCAGCGTGACGGGCTTCCTCGGCCCCAACGGCGCCGGGAAGTCCACCACGATGCGGATGATCATGGGGCTCGACCGCCCCACCGCGGGGCGGGCGACGGTGAACGGGCAGCCGTACCGCACCTTCCGTGACCCGCTGCGCCAGGTCGGAGCACTGCTCGAGGCGAAGGCGGTGCACTCCGGTCGGAGCGCGTACAACCACCTCCTCTCGCTCGCCGCGACGCACGGCATCCCGAAGGCCCGCGTGCACGAGGTCATCGACATGACCGGCCTCGAGTCGGTCGCGAAGAAGCGCGTCGGCGGGTTCTCCCTCGGCATGGGGCAGCGACTCGGCATCGCCGCGGCGCTCCTCGGCGACCCGAAGACCCTCATCCTCGACGAACCGGTCAACGGCCTCGACCCCGACGGCGTGCTCTGGGTCCGCCAGCTCGCCCGGCGCATGGCCGCCGACGGTCGGACGGTCTTCCTGTCGAGCCACCTCATGAGCGAGATGGCGCAGACGGCCGACCGCGTCGTCGTCCTCGGCCGCGGCCGGGTGCTCGCCGATGCCCCCATCCAGGAGTTCGTCGCCGGCGGGGACGTCGCCGGCGGGTCCAGCCGCGTCGTCGTCCGGACGCCCGCGCCGGAGCAGTTGTTCGGCGCCATCGGCCCGGACGCATCGGTCACGCCGCGCGAGGACGGCACCTTCCTCGTCGTCGGGCCGGACGCGACGACGATCGGCGACATCGCCGCGCAGGTCGGCGTCCCGCTCCACGAGCTCACCCCGGTGGGCGCCAGCCTCGAGGAGGCGTACATGGCACTGACCCGCGACGACGTCGAGTACCGATCGGAGGGCGCCCGATGACCGCCACCACCCTGCCCGACTCGATCGGCCTCGGCTTCACGAGGCTCGTCCGCAGCGAGTGGATCAAGCTCCGCAGCATCCGGTCGACCGTCTGGTGCCTCGCGATCCTGGCCGTCGTCACGGTCGCGATGGCCGTCCTCGTGGGGAGCGCCCTCGACGCGGGCCCCCAGGTGACCGAGGAGGGCGCCGACCAGACGATCGTGATGATCAACACGGTGAGCGTCGGGCTCACGGCGCTCGTCGTCGCGGTCCTCGGCGTGCTGATCATCACCGGTGAGTACGGGACCGGTCAGGTCCGCTCGACCTTCACCGCCGATCCCGGCCGCATCGGTGCGGTGATCGCGAAGGCGGCGGTCCTCGCGGCCACGACCTTCGTCGTCAGCGCTGTGTCGATCTGGATCGGGGCGTTCGCCTCGACGGCGCTGCAGGCGGGCAAGGGGCTGCACGCGGACCTCGCCGACCCCTCGGTCGCCATGCCGCTGCTCGGCGCGTCCGTGTACGTCACCCTCGTGGCGCTGCTCGCCTACGGGATCGGGCTGCTGGTCCGGTCGAGCGCCGGCGGGATCGCGATCACGCTCGGCATCCTCCTCGTCCTGCCCGTCGTGCTCTCCCTGGTCGCCGGTGCGGCCGGGTGGCAGTGGCTCTCGGACGTGATCCAGTTCCTGCCGGCCCAGGCGGGCGCGCAGCTCCACACCTTCTCGTCGGGGGACGACGGGCAGTCCTCGGGCGTGGTCCTCAACGGCTGGGGCGGGTTCGGTGTCCTGTCCGCGGAGGTCGTCGCGGTGGGCGCCCTCGGGCTCCTGGCCGTGCGTCGGCGCGACGTCTGAGCGGACCACGCACCGGACTGGAGGCGCG
>NZ_JBQEPN010000007.1:3917-20416 GCF_052045775.1 Curtobacterium sp. 22159 | reverse complement strand
CGCCTCCAGTCCGTCACGGGTGACGGATCGCGTACCGGTGCATGACGACCCCGCTGTCGAACGACCGCTGCTCGAGCAGGTCGAGCTGCAGCGGCTCGCTGATCGCGTCCGCGGGGGAGTCGAAGAGCGGTCGCCCCACGCCGAGCAGTGCCGGGTGGGTGAACAGCATGAGCTCGTCGAGCAGCCCCGCGGCGAGCAGCTGCGTCGCGAGGTTCGCCCCACCGACGCCGATGTCCCCCTCGGACTCCGCACGGAGCTCGGCGAGTCGTGCGATCGCGTCCTCGCCGATGATCCGCGTGTCGTGATCAGCGGCGGTGCGTGAGCGCGACACGAGGACCTTCGGCTTCGCGGTCCAGATCTCGCCGTACTCCCGGAGGTACGCGGGCAGCGACGCGTCCGTCCGGGCGTCCGGCCAGAACGGGTCCATCATGTCGTGGACCACCCGTCCCTCGACCGCCATCGTCTGTGCCGCGGCCCGCTCGTTGAAGAACCGGTGCAGTTGCTCGTCGATCCGGATCCACCCCGGTCCCTCGAGCGTGCCGTGCTCACCCGGACGCGCTTCGATGAAGCCGTCGAGCGACACGTTCATCCAGTACACGAAGCGTGCTGGCACAGCGACTCCCTCGTCCGACCGACCGATGGCGCCGAGCGTACGCTCGCGCTCGTCAGCACGCTCCTCGACGACGAGAGCAGGTCAACCGTGCGCCGACCAGTCAAGGCACTCCTCGCGATCGCGACGGTCGCGGGTCTCGCGACCGCGTTCCTCCAGGCCGGCGTCGGTGCGGCACCGGCGCGCGCCGCAGGGAGGACGTCCGTCCACGTCGGGACCGCGCCGACGCACCAGAACCCGATGACGCTCGCCCTGCCGGGCGGGCAGACGGCCGCCAGCTGCGCCGACCCGAGCGTCGTCCGCGGCGTCGGGCGGGATCGCTCCTGGTACCTGTACTGCACGACGGACGCCCTCACGACGACGGAGCAGAACCCGGACGGCTCGCTCGTGCAGCACGGGGTGCCGACCTACCGTTCCGACGACCTCACGCACTGGACGTACGTCGACGACGCGTTCCCGACGAAGCCGTCCTGGGTCGGGGACGCGAACGGCATCTGGGCACCCGACGTCGTGTACCGCGCGGGGAGCCACGGCCGTCCCGGCACCTGGTACCTCTACTACGCCGCGTCCGACACCCCGACCGCGACGGCGCCGACGGGAGGCGGCTCGGCCGTCGGCGTCGCGACGAGCTCCAGCCCGACCGGGCCGTGGACCGACGCCGGAGGCCCCGTGGTGGCAGCCCAGCCGGCGCCGAACGGTGCGGGGCAGCGGTGGGAGTTCGACCCCGAGGTGATCACCGACCACGGCGTCACCTACCTGTACTTCGGCAGCTACTTCGGCGGAGTGCACGTCCGACGGCTCAGCTCGGACGGACTGCGGTCGATCCCGTCGACCGAGCGGCAGATCGCGATCGACAACCGGTACGAGGGCACGTACCTGATGCAGCACGACGGCTGGTGGTACTTCACGGGCTCCGCCACGAACTGCTGCAACGGCGCCCTCACCGGCTACGGGGTGTTCGTCGCCCGGTCACGCAGCCCGCTCGGTCCGTTCACGGACCAGGACGGCGTCGCGATCACGAGCACACGGGTCGGTGGGACGCCGCTGCTCGCCCAGAACGGGAACCGCTGGGTGGGGACCGGGCACAACACGGTCGTGACCGACCTCGCCGGTCAGGACTGGATCGTGTACCACGCGGTCGACCGCGCCGATCCGTACTACGCCGGGCAGGGGACCTACACGAAGCGTCCGGTCCTCATCGACCCGCTCGACTGGGTGGACGGCTGGCCCGTGGTCCGCGGCGGGGCCGGACCGTCCGACACCGTGCAGCCCGGCCCCGTCACGCAGCCCGGGCAGCGGCCCTCCTACCGGCCCGTCCTCGCACCGGTGGACGTCCCCGGTCGTCCGATCCGCGCGGCGTCGACCTCGTTCGACGGCAGCGCACTGCCACCGTCGCTGACCTGGACCCGGGAACCCGACCCGTCGACCTGGACGGTCGCCGACGGGACGCTGCGGTGGCAGACCCAGGCCGCCGACCTGCACCCGCCGGCGACACCGCTCGCGTCGGTGCTCTCCGAGCCGGCACCGCGCGGGGACTACGTGGTCGAGACGACCGTCGCGGTGGACACCCCGGCCACCGGCGACGGGATGAACTACGTGCAGGGCGGACTCATCGTGTACGGGGACGACGGCAACTCCCTCCGCCTCGTCTCGAACTCGATCTTCGACACCCGGCAGACCGAGTTCGGCAAGGAGGTCACGCCGCAGCCCGCGGGAGCACCGAACTACGGGAACATGGTCGTCGGACCGGTGGGGGACCGGACCACCCTGCGGATCGTCCACCGGCTCGTCGACGGCGAGGACCGCTACACCGCGTCCACGAGCGTCGACGGCCGCCACTTCGTGCGTGGCGGCACCTGGACGGCAGACCTCGGGACGAGTCCGCGGATCGGGCTCATCTCGCTCGGCGGGGCAGGGTTCACGAGCACGTTCGACGACCTGCGGGTGAGCACGGTCCGATCGGTCCGGGGGTGAGCACGCGGCGGCGGTTGAGCCGCAGAACGTGGCGCTGGCGGCGCAACCGGCCCGGGGGTGCGAAGATGCATCATCGGTAGGTCGGATTCGAGACGAGGGTTGCATGGGTCCGACTGAGGACGTGGAGACGAGCCGCCCGCTGCTCGACGGTCGGTACCGGGTCGAGTCGGCCATCGGCCGCGGCGGGATGTCGGTCGTGTACCGCGCCGTCGACGAGACGCTGGGCCGCCCCGTCGCGCTGAAGGTCTTCCACCAGGGCTCCGTCGACATCGCCCGGCAGGAGGCCGAGCTCGGCGTCCTCGCCTCGCTCGAACACCACAACCTCGTCGGCCTGCTCGACGCGGGCGTGCTCACCGGACCCGACGGCGCCCGCCAGCGGTACCTCGTGATGGCGCTCGTCGTCGGCCAGGACCTCGAAGCGCGCCTGTCGGCCGGACCGCTCGCCGCACGGCACATCGCCGAGATCGGCTACGACATGGCAGAGGCGCTGCACTACATCCATGCGCACGGCGTCGTGCACCGTGACATCAAGCCGTCGAACATCCTGCTCGTCGACTACGGCAACGACTCCGACCGTGCGCGTGCCCGCCTGACGGACTTCGGCATCGCGCTCGCCGAGGGCGTCGAACGGTTGACCGCGGACGGTGTGACGACCGGCACCGCCGCGTACCTCAGTCCGGAGCAGGCGCGCGGCGGCGACGTCGGACCGGCGAGTGACGTGTACTCGCTCGGGTTGGTGCTCCTGCAGTGCTTCACCCGTCGCCGCGAGTTCCCCGGTTCGCTGGTCGAGTCCGCCGTGGCACGGCTGTCGCGCGACCCGGTCGTGCCCGAGCCCTTGCCCGAGCACTGGAAGGTCGTGCTCCGGGCGATGACGGCGCAGGACGCACGCGACCGTCCGCTCGGCGGCGAACTCGTGGCGATGCTCCGCGATGTCGTCATCGCCGAGACCGCGACGGAGGACCACGTCGTCGACACGAGCGGCCAGGGAGCGCACGCACCCCAGGGCAGAGCGACGACCGGCGACCGCCCTGCGACCGGCGACCGCCCGGCGACCGGGGACCGGCCGGCGACGCTCGACGAACTCCCCGACGAGGCCCTGCAGCGCACCACCGCCATGGCCGCGCGGCTGTTCGACGCCCCGATCGCCCTGGTCGAGGTGCTCGACGACGACCGCGAGTGGTCGCAGTCCTGGATCGCCGAGGGCGTGGACGACGCGGCGCGGAGCATCAGCTTCCGGAACGGCTTCGCACCGGTGCCCGTCCCGGTCGTGATCCCCGACGGACTGGCGCACCCGGAGATGCAGACCAGTCCGCTCGTGACCGGTCCGCTCGGTATCCGGTTCTACGTGAGCGTGCCGCTCGTGAAGCACGACGGGACGGCGATCGGGACCCTCGCGGTGCTGGACACCCGGCCGCGGGAAGCGACCCAGGCGGACCTCGAGAACCTGCGGGACCTGGCCGCCCTCGCGGTCACGCAGCTCGAGCTCCGGCAGGAGTCGCTCCGCACGACGAACGACTCCATCCCGCTCGACCGGTCGGAGCGACGCGCCTGATCAGTCCTCGGTGAGGGCGGCGGCGTAGGCGCGGACCGAGCGGTTGTAGCGCGGCAGGGTGGGCTCGACGGCCTCGATCGCGACCCGCAGTGCTTCCGCCGAGCGACCGGCGCTGTGGAGCGCGAGCGCGAGGAACACCCGCGGAGCCGCTCCCGTGCTCGGGTGGGAGGGCGCCTCCCGGAGCATGACGACGGCCTCGTCCGTCCGGCCGAGGTTCCGGAGCGTGGACGCGTGCTGGACGACGAGTTGCGCGGCGCGGGCGGGGTCGACGTCGGCGAGTCCGGCGGCGGTGGCGGCCGCGTAGTGGACGTCGGCCTCGACCTCGTACCCGGCGGAGTCGAGGCTCCCGCCGAGCTCGAACGCGCCGAGGGCCGGGTGCGGGGCGGCCGCCGCGAGCAGTCCCGTGCGCCCGATCCGCTCCTGGTCGCCGATCGACTCGTCCGCCCACAGGTCGGCGACCCGCCGCTCCCAGTCCTCGCGTCCGCCGGACGGCTCCGTCAGCACCCGCCGTTCGAGGTGGAGCACGGGGAACGCCCGACCCTCGCCGTCCGTGGCGGAACGCGAGACCGGCAGGAAGCCACGTGCGGCGTAGTAGCGCCGGGCGGTCGGGTTCTGCTCGTTCACGTCGAGGTGCACCACGTCGTGTCCGGCGGTCACGGCGTCGAGGAGGGCGGTGCCGACGCCGGAGCGGTGCACCGACGGGTCGACGAAGAGCATCTCCACGGTGTCACCGTCGGCCGCCGCGAACCCGAGGACGCGATCGGCGTCGACCGCGACGCGCAGGTCCGGCATGAGCGGGAGGTACCGTTCGACGTCCTTCCCGAGGTCGTCGACGTCCGCCGGGGAGAGGAACGGGTGCGTGGCCTCGACCGCTCGCCGCCAGACGCCGAGGATCGCGTCGTGGTCGGTCGGAGCTGCGCTGCGGATCGTGGCCATCCGACGAGGCTAGCGGTGCGCGCGGGGAGTCGCGGTCCGCCCTCACCGGCGTCGGACCAGCACCACGCTGTCCACGGTCCGGTGCTCGTGCCCGTCCGGTCCGGTGGCGGTCCGGGGGCGCTCCGCGGCCTCGACCACGTCCCATCCGTCGTCGAGGTCGAGCGCTGCCAGGTCATCGACCGCCGTGGGAGGCGGTACTCCCGCATCTCCTCCGGCAGGTCGCCGTGCGGCGGCGCGGCGTGCGCGGTCACGAGCAGGTGTCCGCCCGGTGCCACGAACGTCGTCGCCCGACGGAGGATGTCCCCGCGCGGGATCGCGACCGGCCACGACTGCAGGAACGACGCGGTCACGAGCTCGAACCGCGCCGCCGAGTCCCACGCCGCGAGGTCCGCCGCCACGAACGCCGTCCGCTCCTCGACCCCGGCGGTGACGGCCGCACGGGATCCACGCTCGATCGCGGTCACGGAGAGGTCGACCCCCACCGCGTCCCAGCCCTGCTCGGCGAGCCAGACCACGTCCCCACCCTCGCCGCACCCGAGGTCGAGCGCCCGCCCGACGGGGGTCGCGGACGCCACCGAAGCGAGGACGGCGTTCACCCGGCCGGACCAGATCCCGTCGCGTTCGGCGTAGCGGGCCTCCCACCAGGTCCGCGCGTCGTCGGTGTGTGGTCCCACATCGTGTTCGTGCACGCGACCAGTGGACCGGAAGCGGATCGGTGTGGCAAGCCCCGTTGCCGGACCGGCAACGCAGCGGCGGCAGGCAGCGTCGACTCGTGACGGTCGCACCGTCGGACGGGAGGCGCCACTCGGCCCGGCACCGCGCCTCCCGTCCGCAGCGTGGCTAGGCCGTCGCCGTCTCGTCCTGGGGAACCGGCTCGGCGTTCTCGATCCGGGCGCTCGCCGTGGCCATGTGCTCGTCCATCGCGCGCTGCGTCGCGGCGACGTCGCGGGCGCGCATCGCGTCGTACACCGCCCGGTGCTCGCGGTAGGCGGCCTCGGTCGCCTCACGCGTCGTGACCCGGCGGCCGACCCAGACGCTGAGCATCGACCGGAGGCTCTGCAGCAGGTCCCCGAGCACGTCGTTGCCGCCGGCGCGGGCGAGCAGGACGTGGAAGCGGACGTCGGCCTCGATGAAGTCGGCGGGGGCGTCGAGCGTCGCCGCCTGCTGGTCGAGTGTCGTACCGAGGGCGTCGAGTTCGTCGTCGGTGGCGCGCTGCGCCGCGAGGATCGCCGCCGTGCGCTCGAGGGAAGACCGGACCTCCAACAGCTCGCGTGTCCGGTTCGACGCGAGCATGAGCCCCCACGACAGCGTCGTCGGCAGGAGGTCGGACGTGCCACCCTGCAGGTACGTCCCGGAGCCCGGGCGGATCTGCACGATGCCGAGGATCTCGAGTGCCGCGAGCGCCTCACGCACGGCGGACCGGCCCACCCCGAGGCGTTCAGCCAGCACCCGCTCCGAGGGGAGGCGCGATCCGGGTGCGAGGTCGCCCGCGGTGAGCAGCGACACGAGTTGGCGGGCCACCTCGGACGCGGGGGAGCCGGCCGGCACGGACTCGAGTTCGAGCCGGATGTTGAGGGGGTCGTTCTCGCTGAACGCGGGCATGCAGTGAGCGTACCGTCCGGTCAACCGGTTCTCGCCGGAGGCGCGAGCGAGCCGCGACGCCGAGGCACCGCGTGAAATGGTCAACCGGTTGACAAGTTAGTCGATGTCGCTCCACACTGGACCTGCGCACCGATGCGCCCACTCCCCGTCACGCGCAGCAGCGATCGGGGAGGCCCCACCCCACCCGAGCAGGAGTCATCGTGGACATCCCCGCCACACGAGGCATCCCCACCTCGGTCGTCGAGAAGACGGCCATCCGCAAGATCGCGATCCGCATCGTGCCGTTCGTGGCACTGATGTTCTTCATCAACTTCCTGGACCGCACCGCGATCTCCTTCGCGGCACCGAACGGCATGGAGACCGATCTCGGTCTGACCGCCGCCCAGTTCGGGTTCGCGTCCGGCGTGTTCTTCATCGGCTACCTCGTGCTCGAGGTGCCCTCCAACCTGGCCCTGCACAAGTTCGGCGCCCGCGTGTGGCTCGCCCGCATCATGATCACGTGGGGCATCGTGTCCCTGCTCTTCACCTGGGTGCAGAACTACCCGCAGCTCGTCGGTCTGCGCTTCCTGCTCGGTGTCGCCGAGGCCGGGTTCTTCCCGGGCGCGATCCTCTTCCTCTCCACCTGGGTCCCGGCGCGGCACCGCGGCAAGATGCTCGCGCTCTTCTACCTGGCGCAGCCGCTCACCAGCGTGATCGGTTCGCCGCTCGCCGGGTGGCTCATGACGCACGAGGGGCTGCTCGGCGGCCTGGCCGGGTGGCGCTTCATGTTCCTCTGCGTCTCGATCCCGGCGATCATCGTCGGCATCCTCTGCCTCGTCGTGCTCAAGGACAAGCCGTCGCAGGCGAAGTGGCTCGACGAGGACGAGAAGCTGTGGCTCGAGGGTGCGCTCGCGAGCGAGAACGAGGCCAAGCGCGGCGCCGACCACGGCAAGGGCGGCCTGCGCGCGGCGTTCGGGTCCGGGCGGGTGTGGATGCTCGCCGCGGTGTACTTCGGCTTCATCTACGGCCTGTACGCGCTGAGCTTCTTCCTGCCGACGATCATCGACGGCTTCCAGGAGCAGTTCGGCACGACGTTCGACCTGTTCCAGAAGGGCCTCATCACGGCCATCCCGTACGTCCCGGCCGCCGTCGTCCTGTACTTCTGGTCGCGTGACGCCTTCCGCCGTGGTGTCCGGGTGTGGCACATCGCGGTCCCGGCGCTCGTCGGTGGTCTCAGCATCCCGGTCGCCCTCTACATGGCCAGCCCGGCGGCCACGGTCGCGGTGATCGCCGTCACGGCGTGCTCGATCTTCGCCGCGCTGCCGAACTTCTGGACGGTCCCCACCCAGTTCCTCACCGGTGCCGCCGCGGCCGCCGGCGTCGCGCTCATCAACACGATCGGCAACCTCGGCGGCTTCGCGGCCCCGTACATCACCGGCGCCGTGAGCGAGTGGACCGGCGGCTACCAGGTGCCGATGTTCATCGTCGGGTTCTTCATGGTCCTGTCGAGCGTCCTCATGGTCGTGCTCGGGAGGAACTCGAAGCGCCAGGACGCCGCAGCCGCAGCCGCCCCGACCGCCCAGGAGACGATCGCGTGACCCGCCTGTTCAACGACCCCGCGGACTTCGCCGACGAGATGGTCGACGGCTTCGTGGCCGCGAACCGGTCCCGGGTCCGGCGGGTGCACGGCGGCGTCGCACGCTCCACCACGAGCCCCGACGGCACGGTCGCGCTGGTGATCGGCGGCGGATCGGGACACTACCCCGCGTTCGGCGGCCTCGTCGGACACGGTCTCGCGGCCGGAGCGGCGATGGGCAACCTCTTCGCCAGCCCGAGCGCACAGCAGGTCACCGCGGTCGCGACGGCGAGCGAGCACGGCGGGGGAGTCCTCCTGTCCTACGGCAACTACGCCGGTGACGTCCTCAACTTCGACGCCGCGTCCCGGGCGCTCACCGCGGCCGGCATCGACGTCCGGACCGTCCGGGTGACCGACGACGTGGCGAGCGCCCCGGCCGACCGGGCGCACGAGCGGCGCGGCATCGCCGGCGACCTCTGCGTGTTCAAGGTCGCGGGGGCCGCGGCCGAACGCGGCGACGACCTCGACTCGGTCGCGGCGATCGCCCGTCGTGCCAACGACCGCACCCGTTCCTTCGGGGTCGCGTTCTCCGGCTGCTCGCTCCCCGGTGCGGACGAGCCCCTGTTCATCGTGCCCGAGGGACGCATGGCGATCGGGATGGGCATCCACGGCGAGCGGGGGATCGGCGAGGCCGACGTCCCGAGCGCGTCCGGACTGGCGGACCTGCTCGTCGAGCGACTCCTCGGCGAACTGCCGGTCGGGGTCACCGCGTCCGGGGCCCGCGTCGTCCCGATCCTCAACGGCCTCGGGAGCGTCAAGTACGAGGAGCTCTTCGTGGTCTACTCGGCCGTCGAGCGCCTGCTCGCGGACGCCGGCGCGGTCGTGGTCGAGCCCGAGGTCGGCGAGCTCGTCACGAGCTTCGACATGGCCGGCGTCTCGCTCACGCTGTTCTGGCTCGACGAGGAACTCGAAGCGCTCTGGGCCGCTCCCGCCGACGCTCCCGCGTACCGCAAGGGCGGCGCGGTGGCCTCCGAGCCGGTCCCCGACGAGGTGCGCGAAGCCGACCAGGCCGTCCCCGTCACCGCCGGCACCGAGGAATCCCAGGTGTCCGCCGCACGCGTCGCCACCGCGATCGCCGCCGTCCGGACCACCGTCGACGAGCACGTCGACGAACTCGGCCGCATCGACGCCGTCGCCGGGGACGGCGACCACGGGATCGGCATGCAGCGCGGGTCCACCGCCGCGGACGCCGCAGCGCAGGACGCTGCCGCCCGTGGCGCCGGAGCCGGCTCCGTCCTCGCGATCGCGGGCGACGCCTGGTCGGACAAGGCCGGCGGCACCTCCGGAGCGATCTGGGGCGCCGCACTGGAGGCACTCGGTCGCGTCATCGGGGACGAGTCGCGCCCGTCGGCCGCCACCGTCGCGGAGGCGGTGCACGCTGCCGTCGAGGCGGTCCTCGCGTTCGGCGCCGTGCCCGGCGACAAGACGATGGTGGACGCGCTCGTGCCGTTCGACGAGGTGCTCACCGCCCGCGTGGCGGCGGGGGACGGCCTCGTCGCCGCCTGGTCCGCGGCCTCCTCCGCCGCGACCACCGCTGCCGACGCGACCGCCGACCTCCTGCCCCGGATGGGGCGGGCACGCACCCACGGCGAGGACGCTGTCGGCACGCCGGACGCGGGCGCGATCTCGTTCGCCCTCATCACCGCCGCGGTCCTCGCGACGCTCCACGAGAAGTAAGGAAGGCCACCATGGCTGCGCAGCAGTTCCGTCTCGTCGTCGGGTCCGACGACGCCGGGTTCGACTACAAGGAGATCATCAAGCGGGACCTCGAGGCCGACCCCCGCGTCGCCTCCGTGGTGGACGTGGGCGTGGACGCCGACGGTCACACGGCGTACCCGCACGTCGCCGTGGACGCCGCGCGGATGGTCGCCGACGGCGAGGCCGACCGGGCGATCCTGGTCTGCGGCACCGGACTCGGCGTGGCGATCGCCGCGAACAAGGTCCCGGGCATCCGAGCGGTCACCGCGCACGACTCGTTCTCCGTGGAGCGCTCGATCCTGTCGAACGACGCCCAGGTGCTCTGCATGGGGCAGCGGGTCGTCGGCGTCGAGGTCGCCCGCCGGATGGCGAAGGAGTGGCTCGGCTACACGTTCGACCCGACGAGCGCCTCCGCCGAGAAGGTCGCCGCGATCTGCGAGTACGACGGCTCCGCCCCGGTGGGGACCGACGCCTGATGCCCCCGTCCACGGCAGGCACCCCGCTGACGATCGGGGTGTCGCTCAAGATGTACTTCGGTCACGCCCGGACGCTCGAGTGGGCTGCCGCCGTGGCCGGGATCGCAGGAGAGCACCCGGCGGTCCGGAGCGGTGCCGTGCGGTTCTTCGTGATCCCCACGTTCCCGTCGCTCGTGCCCGTGCACGACCTGCTCGCCGACACGCCGGTGCTGCTCGGCGCGCAGGACCTCGCATGGGCCGACGAGGGTGCCTTCACGGGTGAGGTGTCCGGTCGTGAGCTGGCGGAGATCGGCGTGGACCTGGTCGAGATCGCGCACGCCGAACGGCGCACGCTCTTCCACGAGCGCGACGACGAGATCGCCGGGAAGGTCCACGCGGCCTTCCGCAACCACCTGCTCCCGCTCGTCTGCGTTGGGGAGACGAGCCGCGCCTCCGGTGCGGACGCCGCGGCGGAGGTGACGGCGCAGCTCGACCGCTTCCTCGCCAGTGCGACCGCGGACGGCATCGCCGGTCCCGTGATCGTGGCGTACGAGCCCGTCTGGGCGATCGGCGCCCCCGCACCGGCACCCGACGAGCACATCGTCGAGGTGCTCGCGGGCATCGAAGACGACCTCGCCGCGCGACCCGTCCTGAGCGGCTCGACGGTGATCTACGGCGGCAGTGCCGGCCCCGGTCTCCTCACCCGTGGGGGCGGACGGATCGGCGGCCTGTTCCTCGGGCGGTTCGCGCACGACCCGGCGGCGATCCGGACCGTCCTCGACGAGGCCTCGGCACTGATGGAGAGCGGGGTGCACGCATGACGAGCCTGCTCGGCCTCTCCACCTACGCGTACACCTGGCGCATGTCGGAGCGGGTCCCGTCGCCGATGTCCCTCGAGGACGTCCTGCGCGATGCCGCCTCCCACGACGGCGTCGACCTGTTCCAGATCTGCGACCACCTGCCGCTCGACACCGCGTCCGACGACCGACTCGTGGCGATCCGGCACCTGGCGGCCGACCTCGGCCTGACGCTGGAGATCGGCACCCGTGGCACCGCGCCGGAGCACCTCGCCCGGTACCTCGCCATCGCCGAGCAGCTCGGCGTGACGCTCGTCCGGTCGATGTGGGGTTCCGGCGACGACCTGCCGGACGCGGCCACGACCGAGGCACGGCTCCGCGCCGTGCTCCCCGCGTACGAGGCTGCCGGGGTCACCCTCGCACTCGAGACGTACGAGGTCGTGCCGAGCGAGGCACTCGTCGACGTCGTGGCACGCATCGACAGCCCGGCGCTCGGGATCTGCCTCGACCCGGCCAACACCGTCGCGGCCCTCGAGCACCCCGCCGACGTCGTCGCCCGCTGCGCCCCGTACACGCGCAACTGGCACGTGAAGGACTCCGGGTTCACCCGCTCACCGGGCTGGGTCGGGTTCCAGTACACCGGCGTCCGCACCGGCACCGGGATCCTCGACTACGACGCCGTGCGGGCCGCCCTCGACCCGGCGCGTCGGGGGATCAACCGCGTCATCGAGTTCTGGCTGCCGTGGCAGGACGCCACGGCCGGAGCACGACCGCAGGGCGACGAGACGCCCGCACAGACCACCACCCGTGTCGAGGCGGAGTGGACCGGACACACCATCGAGTACATCAGGAGCAAGGAATCATGACCGACACCGCCATCACCCACACCGTCGCCGCCGGATCGGGCACGGCCGACGTGACCGTCGCCGTGATCGGTGCGGGCGGCAAGATGGGCACCCGCGTCTCGAACAACTTCGCGAAGAGCGAGTACACGACGCTGTACAGCGAGGCATCGCCCGCCGGGCAGGAGCGCATCCGCGGCCTCGGCCGGTCGCTGATCGAGAGCACCGACGCCGCTGCCGCCGCCGACGTCGTGGTCCTCGCGGTGCCGGACGTCCTGCTCGGCACCATCTCCGAGCAGCTCGTCCCGGTCATGAAGCCGGGCGCGACGATCCTCACGCTCGACCCGGCCGCCGCCTACGCCGGGCTGCTCGCGGAACGCGCCGACATCCACTACGCGGTCGCGCACCCCTGCCACCCGTCGGTCTTCCTCGAGCGCACCACCAAGGAGGAGTGGGACGACACCTTCGGTGGCATCGCGGCGCCGCAGGAGGTCATCGCCGCGTTCGACCCCTCGGAGTCCCTCGGCGACGAGTCGGGCGAGGCGCAGGCCATCGCGGAGGCGGTCATCACGACGATGTACGCGCCGGTCATCCAGGTGCACTGGGTGACCGTGAAGCAGCTGGCCGTCCTCGAGCCGACCCTCGTGGAGACGATCGCCTGCATGATCGGCGACTTCCTCAACGACGCGCTCGAGGAGACGGTGAACGGCGTCGGCGTCCCCCGCGAGGCAGCCCGCGCGATGCTCTACGGCCACACCTGGATCGCCTTGACGAACGGTCTGCGCGGGTCGAACCCGTTCTCGGACGCCTGCCACATCGCGATGGGCTACGGGCGCGAGAAGCTCATCAAGGAGGACTGGAAGCAGGTCTTCGACGACAGCGAGCTCGACTCGGTCATCGCGAAGATGCTCAAGATCGACGCCGTCAAGCGCTGACCCGGACTCCCACCGACCGGAACGCCCCGCCGCACCCCCTTCCGGCGGGGCGTTCCCCTGTGCGTGTCCACATCGCGCGGGCTCCTCGGCCCCTCGACCCCCCACGCGAACGGCGCGTACCGTCGCGGTCACGACGATCTCGCACCGCGCGCCGTGACACCGATGACCGTCACGGGGAGCGCCGGTCCGGCGTCGGACCTGTGCGGGACCCGGGTCGAGAAGGGAGTGCGGCATGAGCAGCTACGAATCGAACGATGACGTCCAACCGGTGCGGGTGATCACGTACCGGCACCTCCGCCGGGCGACGCGCCGCGGGTGGGCGGTGCCGGTCCAGGCCGAGCCGTCGCTCGCCGACGTCCTGGGCGACCAGGACACCGGCGGTCCGGGGTCCAGGTGATCCCCGCCGCGGCTCGGACGTCGACAGGCACAGCCGAGGACGCCGAGCGCGTGGCGGCGCGTCGGACCGCGGAGGCCCACGAGGTCGTGCGGACCGGCACGGACCCGGAGGAGGCGCTCGCGTTCTACAGCGGCGTGTACGACGGGCACGACATGGCCATGGAGCCCGACGGACAGCCCTTCGGGTTCCGGTACCGCGCCACCGGTGACGACCGTGTGACCCTGCGCACTTCGTCGGTCACGGCACACCGCTCGGGGGTGCTCGCCCCGGAGAGGCAGTACCTGCTCGCCTGGTCGATCGAGGGCGGCATCGTGGTCGACGCCGACCGGGACGACGCCGTCACCCTCCGCCCCGGCGTCCCCGTCATGTACCCGGCCGGCCGGCCCTTCCACGCGTCGGCGCCGCCCGGGACCCAGCACCTCGTGCACTTCGACGCCGACTTCCTCGAGGCGGTCGCGGTCGCCGGCACCGACGAAGCCCCGGCGCCGCTCGCCTTCCCCGTGGCGATCCCGCCCGAGCGTCTCGCCGGCCTGCAGTCCGTCCTGCGTGAGGTCGCCCGCCCGATGCTCGACGTGTCCGTCGTCGACGGGGACCGCGACGTGCTCGACCTCCGGCTCGCCGAGGCAGCGCTCGAGGCGTTCCGTCCGGCGGCGGAGCACCCGTCGCCGACCATCCCGGTCGGCGGGGTCGAACGGGCGAAGGCGTTCATGGCGGCGCACTTCGACCGACCGTTGGCGTCCGTCGAGATCGCCACTGCCGCCGGGGTGAGCGTCCGGACCCTCCAGGAGGGCTTCCAGCGACGCGAGGGCACCACACCCACGGCATGGCTGCGTGACCTCCGGCTCGCGAAGGCCCGGCTCGGGCTGCAGCTGGCGGACCCCCACGAGACGTCGGTCGCCGAGATCGCGCAGTCCTGCGGCTTCCGGCACATGGGGCGGTTCTCCGGCGCCTACGTCTCGGCGTACGGCGAGTACCCGGGGGACACCCTGCACGGTCGGCGGCGACACTCGGGCGCCGCGGATATCGTCGAGTGATGCAGCGCGAGACCCGACCGGCGGACACCGTTGCCGGCGTCACCGAGTCGGCCGTGCGCGGGACCGGCGACCCGGTGCTCGTCGTGCACGGGACGCCGGGCGGCATCGACGTCGCGGAGGCGATGGGGCGCTTCCTGCCCTCCGACCGCTTCCGGGTCGTCACGATGTCCCGCCCCGGGTACCTCGGCAGCACGCTCGACCCCGAGCACGCCTCGCTCGACGACGAGGCCGACCGGTTCGCCGCCGTGCTGGACGGGTACGGGATCGAGCGCGCCGCGGTGCTCGCCTGGTCCGGTGGAGCCCCGGCCGCCTACCGGTTCGCCGTCCGCCACCCCGAGCGCGTCCGGTCCCTCGTGGTCGCCGCCGGACTCACCGGTCGGTGGCATCCGCCGCACGTGACGCCGGTCGAGTGGGTCGTGACGCACACCGTCGCCGGTGCCGCGGCCGCACGCATCGCGGCCGGTCTCGCGCCCGCCGTGGTGATCCGGGTGGCCGAGGCCGGTGTCAGCTCGCTGCGCCGTCGACGGCTCGACGAGCACGTACGGGACGTCCTCGCCGACCCGGTGCGCCGTGCGTTCGTGCTCGATCTGGCGACGACCGGCAACACCTCGGGCCGACACCGACCGGGGTGGCGGAACGACGTCCGGAACCTCGGCGCCGTCGAGGACCTCGGACTCCGCGACGTCCGCACGCCCACCCTGCTCGTGCACGGTGACGCGGACACCGACGTCGTCCCCGCGCACAGCTTGCGCGCGTCGGTGCAGATCCCCGGCGCGGAACTCGTGACGCTGCCCGGCGGGACGCACTTCGCGCTCTGGGACCACCACGAGGCGTCCGCGCTGCAAGAGCGGGTGCGCGAGCACCTCAGCCGCGACTGAGCGACGAGAACGCGTCGAACAGGACGTCGAGGGCACGGTCGAGCTGCGGCAGCGTCAGCGCGCCGTACCCGAGCACGACGCCGGGCGGTGCGCTGCCCGGCTCGACCTCGTACTCCCCGAGCGCGCTGACGAGGACACCGCCGCGTGCCGTCCGGGCGACGACGGCCCGGGCGCTCGGTGGACCCGACCACGTGACGACCGCGTGCAGACCACCGTTCAGGGCACGCGCCTCCAGTCCCACAGCCGCTTCGAGGCGAGCAGCGATCCGCTCACGGCGGTGGGTGTAGTCGCGCCGGACCCGGCCGAGGTGACGACGGAGCGCACCCGACCGGAGCAGGTGCGCGAGCGCGACCTGCACCGGCTCCGCGACGACCGGTCCGCGCGCACCGCGAGCCGCCGTCACCGCGGTGGCGAGGTCGGCCGCGGCGCCGTGCGCGGGCAGGACGACGTACGAGCAGCGGATCCGCGGGTCGAGGGTCTTCGAGAAGCCGCCGACGTGCAGGACGACCCCCGCCGTGTCGAGCGCGGCGAGTGCGGGCACCGGGGAACCGCGGTGCCGGAACTCCGAGTCGTAGTCGTCCTCGACCACGATGGTCCCCGTGCGGGCGGCCCACTCGAGGAGCGCGTGACGCCGCGCGACCGGCATGACCGAACCGAGCGGGTACTGGTGCGTGGGCGTGACCACGACGGCGTCGACCCGGGGTGTCGCGGCCAGGAGCCCGAGGTCCAGACCGTCCCCGTCCACCGCGATGCCGACGAGCTCGGCCCCGGCGCTCGTCATCGACCGCCGACCGGAGCGGTACCCGGGGTCCTCGACCACGATGCGCGGCGCCCGCCCGAGGTGGTTCCGGAGCCCCTCGACGACGAGCGACAGCGCCTCGGCGGTGCCGGCGGTGACGACGATGCGCTCCACCTCGGGCGCGAACCCGCGGCTCAGGCCGAGCTGGGCGGCGACCTGAGCGCGCAGCTCCGGGAGCCCGAGCGGATCGGACAGCACGTTGCGGAGCGGGGCGTCGGCCGCGGCACGCCAGGCCGCGCGCCAGTCCTTCGACGCGATCGCGGTGACGGCCGGGATGCCGGGGCGGCAGTCGAGCACGCCAGACGGCTGACCCGCCGCCAGGCCGCCGGCCGATCCCGCCGCGCCCGGTCCCGCCGCGCCCGGTCCCGCCGCGCC
>NZ_JBQEPN010000007.1:0-3871 GCF_052045775.1 Curtobacterium sp. 22159 | reverse complement strand
GGTCCCGCCGCGCCGGGTCCCGCCGCGCCGCGTCCCGCAGCACCGTCGCCGCCCGACGGCACCCCCGCTTCCACCCGCGCCGCTGCTCCCTGCCGCGTCCGGATCCACCCCTCGCCGTCGAGCTGCTCGTACGCCGCGACGACCGTCCCGCGCGCCACCCCGAGCTCCGCCGCGAGCGCTCGGGTCGACGGCAGTGCGTCCCCGGCGGCGAGCGTGCCGTCCCGGATCATCCCGCGCACCCGCGCGACGACCACCGCTGACTTCCCCCGGTCCGGCAACTGGTCCACCCGAGTCCCACCGATCTGGTCCACCGACCGGACCACCTGCGACCCTAGCGTTGCCGCATGCGCACCACGAGCCTCCCGTCCGACCCGACAGAGCCGACCGACGCGACCGACGCGGACCCGGCGACTCCGTCCCTCGCCGTCCGCCGCCTCCGCGACCGCCAGTCCCACGACCCGGCCGACCTCCTCGCGATCCTCGCCGAGGGCATCGTCGCCCACGTCGGCTTCGTGCGCGGAGGCCACCCGATCGTCCTCCCGTTCCTCTGCGGCGTGGGCGACCTGGGCGCCGGCCCCGTCCTGCTGCTCCACGGCTCGACGGGAGGCGGCCTGTTCCTCGACGCCGGCACCACCGGCGTCCCGGTCTCCGCGACGGTGACGCACGTCGACGGACTCGTGTTCGCCCGCTCGACGTTCGACAGCTCCGCGAACTACCGCAGCGCGATGATCGTGGGCAACGCGACGGTGGTCCCCGAGGCCCTCCGTCCCGAAGCGCTCCGGCAGGTCGCCGACCACCTCATGCCCGGCCGCCGGGCCGAGGTGCGCGAGATGACGGCGAAGGAGGTCCGCGCCACCCACGTCCTCCAGCTCCCGCTCGACCGGGCGAGCGTGAAGATCCGCGCGGCGGGCGTCGGCGAGGCCGTCGACGACGGCGAGGACCACACCGTCTGGGCGGGCGTGCTGCCGCTCGCGGTCCGTGCGGGGACGCCGGTACCGGGGGACATCTCGGGGGACGCACCGGTCGACCGATCGGTCGTCGCGCTGGCGGCTCGACTGGACGACCTGGCGGCCGGACGGGAGGCGCGGATCGCCGCCCTCATGCGGCAGACACCCGCCTGATGGCCGGTTCTGAGCATCCTGCGAGGAGGAGCCGAGCCTGTGATGACCTGCAGGAACCCACCGGGTCCACCCAGCGGAGACCAGGTTCGTGACCAATACGTTATCTTCCCGAGTCACCTCGTCATCTGCTCGGGTCGGCTCGTCCGACCCGGAAGGAACCATGGGACGCCACGCACTCCCCGCAGCACCCGACGGCGCAGCTGCCGTCACCACCGGCACCGGTGGAGCTGCCCCCTCCGTCCGTTCCGCGGCTCTCGACAGCGAGGTCCGTCGCCCGCGTGGCCGTCGCTCCGCCTTCGGGCCGGCCGTGGCCCGCTCGACCTTCGTGGAGCACACCAAGCCGGCGCGCACCGTGTCGCTGTCCCCGGAACGGCCGGTCGCGTCGAACGCCGTCGCAGGTGCCGCGGTCCTCAGCCGTTCGGCGGCGCTCCGGGCCGAGCGTGCCGCCGACCCGCGCCACGTCCGCCGGGCCGCGAACGCCAAGCGTGCGGCGATCCTCCTCGCACCGGCCCTCGCCGTGACCTCGAGCCTGACCCTCGCCGTCCCCGCGAACGCCGCGACCCCGTCCACCGACGCACACCACGGCACGACGACGTCGCAGCACACGCAGACGTACACCGTCGCCCGGGACGTCCAGGTGCCCGTCGTGTCCACCGACGGCATGACCACCACCACGACGATCGTGTCCTACCCGACGATCGTCACGAAGTTCGGCGTGAGCACGCAGCAGGCCGAGGACGCGATCTCCAAGGTCCTCTCCGCCGGGGGCGACCGGGCGACGGTCGTGTCGACGGCCCTGCAGTACATGGGCGACCCCTACGTCGAGGGCGGTGCGAGCCACGAGGGCATCGACTGCTCCGGCCTGACGATGGTGGCGTACGCCGCCGTGGGGATCCCGCTCGTGCACTACGTCCCGACGCAGGACGCCGCCGCCACGACGATCCCGGAGTCCGAGGCGAAGCCCGGCGACCTCGTCGTGTACGACAACGAGGACCACGTCGGCATCTTCCTCGGCGACGGCCTCGTGCTGCAGGCTCCGCACCCGGGAGCGGTCGTCGACATCGTCCCGATGTACGCGGCGGCGCACCACTTCGCGCGCGTCCTGCCCGCCGGCAGCTGACGGCGACGACCCCGTCCGGGAGGCGACCCGCAGGACCGCGCTCCGTGCGTCCTGCACGCACCACGCGCCTCCCGTAAACTGGCGTGATGGCCACCGAGACCCGCACCCCCTTCGAAGCGCAGCGCTCCGCTCGTCCGCAGGTGCGCCCGCGCACCGAGGGCTGGACCCAGGCGCAGGACTCGGAGGGGCGACCGCTCCTGCAGTTCGCGTCCCCGAAGCGGGGCAAGCCGCCCGTGCACCTCGCCGACCTCACGGTCGAGGAACGCGTGGCGAAGGTCAAGGAGCTCGGCCTGCCCGGGTTCCGCGCGAAGCAGCTCTCGACGCACTACTTCACGCACTACACGTCCGACCCGGCCCAGATGACCGACCTGCCGGCAGCGCAGCGCGACGAACTCGTCGCGGGCATGCTGCCGCCGCTCCTCACCGAGACCCGGCGTCTCGAGACGGACAAGGGCGACACGATCAAGTTCCTCTGGAAGCTGCACGACGGCGCGCTCGTCGAGTCGGTGCTGATGCGGTACCCGGGGCGCATCACGCTCTGCGTCTCGTCCCAGGCCGGCTGCGGCATGAACTGCCCGTTCTGCGCGACCGGGCAGCAGGGGCTCACCCGCAACATGTCCACGGCGGAGATCATCGAGCAGATCGTCCGGGCGAACGCCGCGATCGCTGCCGGGGAGCTCGGCGGTGACCCGCGCAAGGGCGGGAAGGACCGCGTCGACGCCGAACGCGTGACGAACATCGTGTTCATGGGCATGGGGGAGCCCCTGGCGAACTACAAGCGGGTGATGGACGCCGTCCGGACCATGATCGCCCCGCAGCCCCACGGGCTCGGCATGAGCGCGCGTGGCATCACGGTGTCGACCGTCGGGCTGGTCCCCGCGATCAACAAGCTCGCGGACGAGGACATCCCGATCACCTTCGCGCTCTCCCTGCACGCGCCCGACGACGAACTCCGTGACGAGCTCATCCCGGTGAACTCCCGCTGGAAGGCCGACGAGGCGATCGACGCGGCCCACAACTACTTCGTGAAGACGGGCCGTCGGGTCTCGATCGAGTACGCCCTCATCAAGGACATGAACGACCACGCGTGGCGTGCCGACCTGCTCGCCGAGAAGCTCAACAAGCGCGGCAAGGGGTGGGTGCACGTCAATCCGATCCCGCTCAACCCGACGCCCGGCTCGGTGTGGACGTCGTCCGAGGTGCACGTGCAGGACGAGTTCGTCCGGCGGCTCAACGCCGCCGGCATCCCGACGACCCTGCGCGACACCCGCGGCAAGGAGATCGACGGCGCCTGCGGCCAGTTGGCTGCGGCCGAGTAGCCGATCGGTTCGGTCATGCCAGGAGGCGCGGTGCGGGTTCGCACCGCGCCTTCCGTCGTCTCGGCGGTCGTCCTCGGCTCGCTCCGGGCGTCTCGATCCGCGTGCTTCCGGGCTTCTCCGGGCCGACACGCCCGGGATGCGGGCCCGGTTGGTGCTCCCGTTCACCTCTGCGTAAAGTAATCACTCGTTGCCGCTAGGCGGAGAACGGAACGGCCGGAACGGTCGCCTCCGAGTCTCGCCCGGGCAACGAAACCAGCCTCTCTGACGACGTCCGCTGATCGCGGTCGGAGTGGGGAGTGCGTCTGGTCCTT
>NZ_JBQEPN010000006.1:146276-240726 GCF_052045775.1 Curtobacterium sp. 22159 | reverse complement strand
GCCGCCCGCCCGCCGCCCGCCCGCGCCGCGCACACCGCCCGCGGCGCCGCCGGCGCCCGCGTCAGGACGAGCGCCGCTCGATCCGCCCGGCGAGCACCCCGGCCGAACGCAGCGCCCGCTCGAGCATCGCGTTCACCTGCTGCCAGTCGCTCTGCCGCCGCCCCGCGCCGATGCCCCCGCCCGACACCGCTGTGACGTGCCCGGCGTGCCGGAGCGTGATGGTGGTGGAGGTCCCCGAGACGGTCGTGGAGAGCTCGTACCGACGGAACTCCCGCGACGGGTGCACGAGCGCCCCGAGCAGGATCGTCAGCATGCGACTGCCGGTCGTCGCGGTGATGGTGCCGCCGGTGGACTCGACGTGGTGGCCGGCCTGCCGCAGTGCTGCGCCGGCGACCTCCATGGCGGTGCACCGGTCTCCTGTGTGCACGGCGAACTCGGTCGTCGCGTCCATCGTCGTTCCCCTCCCCGGAAGCCACGGTCCGGATCGTCCGGGCCGGCATCGGTTCCCCCGAACCGCGTGGAGCGAGCATAGCCGATGCATGCTCATGAAAGACAAGCCCCCAGACGCGCGTCGCTAGACTGCCGACGTGTCTGTGAACCCTGAGCTCGTCGGCAGGACGTTCCCGCCGGCCGCGCCCTACCTGGTCGGTCGTGAGAAGGTGCGCGAGTTCTCCCGCGCCGTGTTCGCGACGAACCCGATCCACCACGAGCCCGAGGCCGCGCGCGCCGCCGGTTACGACGACGTCGTCGCGCCGCCGACCTTCGCGGTGGTCGTGCAGGAAGCCACGCTCGCCCAGCTCCTCGCCGAGCCGGACGCGGGGATCGACTTCTCCCGCGTGGTGCACGGCGAGCAGGCCTTCGCTTACGAGCGACCCATCGTCGCCGGTGACGAGCTCACCGCGACCCTGACGGTCACGAGCGTGAAGACGTTCGGCGGCAACGCCATGGTGACCGCCGAGAGCACGATGAACGACGCCGCGGGGGAGCACGTCGTCACGGCGACCTCCACCCTCGTCGTCCGAGGAGACGACGCATGACCACCGCACCCGTGACCGCGCTCGAGGTCGGCACCGTCGTCGCCGAGCGCGAGGTCCACCTCACCCGTGACTCGCTCGTCCGGTACGCCGGAGCGTCGGGCGACTTCAACCCGATCCACTACCGCGACGACGTCGCCGCCGCCGTCGGACTGCCCGGTGTCCTCGCGCACGGCATGCTGACGATGGGGCTCGCCGTCCAGCCCGTCTCCGAGTGGCTCGGCGACCGCGGCTGGGTGGTCCGCTACGGCGTGCGCTTCACCCGCCCCGTGGTCGTCGACCCGGAGCAGGGTGCGACGGTCGGCGTCCTCGCGAAGGTCGGCACCGTCGACGACGAGGGCCGTCCCCAGCGCATCGACCTCACCGTGACCGCCGCCGGGCAGACCGTGCTCGGCAAGGCGCAGGTCACGGTGGCGTTCCGCTGACCGTGTCGGAGCCGGTGTTCGCCGACCTCACGACGCTGCGCGTCGGTGGTCCCGCCGCTCGTGTCCTGACGGCCACGACGACCGACGAGCTGGTCGACCACGCCACCGCGGCCTGGGGTGACGACGAGTGGCTCGTGCTCGGGGGCGGCAGCAACCTGTTGGTCGCCGACGACGGATTCGACGGCACCGTCGTGCTCGTCCGCACGATGGGTGTCGAGTACACCGCCGACGCCGACGGCGTCACCGTCCGGGTCGCCGCCGGTGAACCGTGGGACGCGTTCGTCGCCTCGACCGTCGACAACGGTTGGACCGGACTGGAGGCGCTCAGCGGCATCCCGGGGACCGTCGGTGCCGCCCCCGTGCAGAACATCGGCGCGTACGGGGTCGAGCTGTCCGACGTGCTCACCCGGATCGAGTTCCTCGACGCGTCGACGGGGGAGCGCACGTGGGTACCCGCGGCCGAGCTGGCGCTCGGCTACCGCACGTCGACGCTCAAGCACGGCCGACGCGGTGTCGTCCTGACGGTCGAGTTCCGTCTCGGCGTCGCGGACGCCGCGGGCGTCCCGGTGCAGTACGCACAGCTCGCCGGTTCGCTCGGCGTCGAGCTCGGTGACCGCGTCGCCCCGGCGGCGGTCCGGGCCGAGGTCCTCCGGCTCCGCGCCTCGAAGGGCATGGTGCTCGACGGGGACGACCACGACACGTGGAGCGCGGGGTCGTTCTTCACGAACCCGATCGTCTCCGCCGCGTTCGCCGAGACCCTGCCGACCGATGCGCCGCGCTGGCCCGCCGGCGACGATGTGAAGCTCAGCGCCGCGTGGCTCATCGAGCACGCCGGCGTGCACCGCGGGTACGCGGTGCCGGGCTCCCGGGCGGCGATCTCGTCGAAGCACACCCTCGCGCTGACGAACCGCGGGGGAGCGACCGCGGCGCAGGTCGCGGAACTCGCCCGCTACGTCCAGGTGACCGTCCTCAACCGCTTCGGTGTCTCGCTCGTGCCGGAGCCCGTCGTGGTCGGCGACCTCCTCGCCTGAGGCGGGGCGCGCCTCCCGGCCCATCCGTCGCACCGGGGCGGCACCCCCGGAACGACATCGCGCCCCGTCGTGACGGGGCGCGATGTCTCTGGCGAGGTGCGACCCCGCCCTGGGGGGGCTACGCGAAGAGCTTCGCCAGGCGGGCGACGCCCTCGGCGATGTCGTCGTCGCCCAGCGCGTACGACAGACGGAGGTAGCCGGACGGACCGAACGCCTCGCCCGGGACGACCGCGACCTCGGCGTGCTCGAGGATGAGGTCGGCGAGCTCGAGCGTCGTGGTCGGGGTCGAGCCGGCCCACTCCTTGCCGAGCAGTGCGGTGACGTCCGGGTAGACGTAGAAGGCGCCCTTCGGGGTCGGCGTGACGAAGCCCGGGATGGCGTTGAGCCCGTCGACGATGCTCTTCCGACGGCGGTCGAAGGCCTCGCGCATCGCGGTCACGGGCTCCTGCGGGCCGGTCAGTGCGGCGATGGCCGCCCGCTGCGAGACGTTCGAGACGTTCGACGAGAGGTGCGACTGCAGGTTCGACGCAGCCTTGACCGCGTCGGCGGGGCCGATGAACCACCCGATCCGCCACCCGGTCATCGCGTAGGTCTTCGCCACACCGTTGACGAGGATGGTCGTGTCGGCGAGGGCGGGGACGGCGTCGAGGATGCCCGTGAACCGGACGCCGTCGTAGACGAGGTCTTGGTAGATCTCGTCGCTGATCACCCAGATGCCGTGCTCGAGCGCCCACTCGCCGATGGCCTTCGTCTGCTCGGCCGTGTACACCGAGCCGGTCGGGTTCGAGGGTGAGCAGAACAGCAGCGCCTTGGTCTTCGGCGTGCGGGCCGCCTCGAGCTGCTCGACCGTGACCAGGTAGTCCTGGTCGCTGCCGGCGAAGACGTCGACGGGCACCCCGCCCGCGAGACGGATCGCCTCGGGGTAGGTGGTCCAGTACGGGGCGGGGAGGAGGACCTCGTCGCCGTCGTCCACGATCGTCTGGAACGCCTGGTAGACGGCCTGCTTCCCGCCGTTCGTGACGATCACCTGCGACGGGTCGACGGTGACGCCGGACTCCCGCGCGGTCTTCTCGGCGATGGCCTGCTTCAGCTCGGGCAGGCCCGTGGCGGGCGTGTACCGGTGGTTCTTCGGGTCCTGCGCGGCCTGCACCGCGGCGTCGACCACGTGCTGGGGCGTGGCGAAGTCGGGCTCGCCGGCGGCGAAGGAGATGACCGGCCGACCGGCGGCCTTGAGTGCCTTCGCCTTCGCATCCACCTTGAGCGTCGCGGACTCGGCGATCGCGGCGATGCGGGACGCGATGCGCGGCCGATCGGTGGGCGCGGCAGCGGGGTTGGCGGTGGACTCGGGGCCGGGGGCTTCGGTGCTCACGGTGGCCAGCCTACCGGCGCGGCACGCCGGAGCATCCGTCAAGTGGACACCGTGTGACGGACTCCCGTACACTCGACCACCGGAACACGGATCGGTGACGAGTCGTGTCCGAAGGGCGGTGGCTCAATTGGTAGAGCAGCGGTCTCCAAAACCGCAGGTTGCAGGTTCGAGTCCTGTCCGCCCTGCACATCTGGAAGGGTAGAAGTTGGCGAGCAAAGACATGGAGACGACGGCGGACGACGTCGTCGCCAAGGCGAAGCAGGACCGGGCTGAGCGCCGCGGCCCGTTCGCTGCCATCGTGCTCTTCATCCGCCAGGTCATCGGCGAGCTGCGCAAGGTCGTGACGCCGACCCGCAAGGAGCTCTTCAGCTACACGGGCGTCGTCCTGGTCTTCGTCGTCGTGATGATGGTCATCGTGTCGGTCCTCGACTTCGTGTTCGGTCTCGGCGTCGGGTACGTCTTCGGCAACGGGCCCACGGCCTGACCCGGACCTCGGCTGTCCTGGCCGTTCGCGGACAGGAGTACGGTCGCCCGAGACGGCGCCGATCGTGACCCGATCCGCCCGCCAACCCGATCCGCACCACCGAACGGAAAGAATCGACAGTGTCTGACAACTCCCGCGACGACATCGACCTCGCCACGGCTGCCGAGCAGTCCTCCGAGGTCGAGGAGAACCAGGAAGGCGACGTCGAGACCGGCGAGGAGCGTTCGGTCGAGTCCGCCGAAGAGCGCGCGATCGAGATCGAGGACGAGAACGACGAGTCGCTCGGCCTGAGCGACGAGCCCGACGACGGCACGGTCGACGCCAGCATCGACGAGGCGCTCACGGCCCTCCAGGAAGCGCGCGACCCGGAAGCGGACGCCGTCGTCGACGACGCTCTCGACGTGGACACCGCTGACGAGGCCGAGGCCGCCGTCGAAGCGGTCGAGGACGAGGAAGAGGTCGAGCTGGCCGAGGAGTCCGCGGCCGAGGCGAACGAGCTGCTCGCCGCCGACGAAGCCCTCGACGCCGCCGACGACGAGGCCGAGGTCGACCCGTACGAGGCGTTCAAGGCCGAGCTGCGCATGAAGCCGGGCAAGTGGTACGTCATCCACTCCTACGCGGGCTTCGAGCGCCGGGTGAAGTCGAACATCGAGAACCGCATGGTGTCGATGTCGATGGAGGACTACATCTACCAGGTCGAGGTCCCGATGGAGGACGTCGTCGAGATCAAGAACGGGCAGCGCAAGCTGGTCACCCGCGTCCGGATCCCCTCGTACGTGCTCGTCCGCATGGACCTCAACGAGGACTCGTGGTCCGTCGTCCGGCACACCCCCGGTGTCACCGGCTTCGTCGGGAACGCCCACAACCCCACGCCGCTCCGCTTCGACGAGGCGTTCGGCATGCTCAAGTCGCTCGTCCAGGTCGCCGAGGCGGCCCCGACCAAGGGTGGCGCGAAGGGCTCCGCCGGTGCGCAGTCGCAGCCGGCGGCCGAGGTCGACTTCGAGATCGGCGAGACGATCACGATCAAGGAAGGCTCGTTCGCGGGTCTGCCGGGTTCGATCTCCGAGATCAAGCCGGAGAGCGGCAAGCTCACCGTCCTCGTCTCGCTGTTCGAGCGTGAGACCCCGGTCGAGCTCAGCTTCGACCAGGTCACGAAGCTCTAGTACACTTATCGAGTTTGGCCCCGAGCGCTCCGTGCGTGCGGGGCTGCACCGCGGTCCGGAACGGCCTGACCAGCGGGAGAGTGCACGGGTCCCCGTGCGTTCGATTCCAGGAGGAAGACACAAGTCATGGCACCGAAGAAGAAGGTCACGGGCCTGATCAAGCTGCAGATCAACGCGGGCGCCGCCAACCCGGCACCCCCGATCGGTCCGGCGCTCGGTCAGCACGGCGTGAACATCATGGAGTTCTGCAAGGCGTACAACGCCGCGACCGAGTCGCAGCGCGGCAACGTCGTCCCGGTGGAGATCACCGTCTACGAGGACCGTTCGTTCACGTTCGTCCTCAAGACCCCGCCGGCAGCTGAGCTCATCAAGAAGGCTGCGGGTGTGCAGAAGGGGTCCTCGACCCCGCACACGGTCAAGGTCGCGAAGATCTCGATGGACCAGGTCCGTCAGATCGCCGAGACCAAGCAGGCCGACCTGAACGCCAACGACATCGACGCCGCCGCGAAGATCATCGCCGGCACCGCGCGTTCGATGGGCATCACGGTCGAGGCGTAAGCCCGACCGCCTCAGGCACACACCCCAACACCTTTCCGTGGGAGAGCCGCGCCGGCTCGTCAACCACGTAGCTCCCGAGGAGAACACCATGGCGAAGAAGTCCAAGGCCTACCAGGCCGCGGCCGCGACGATCGAGGCCGACAAGTTCTACACCCCCGCCGAGGCCGTCGCCCTGGCGAAGGAGACCGGTTCGGCCAAGACCGACTCCACCGTCGAGGTCGCGCTCAAGCTCGGCGTCGACCCGCGCAAGGCGGACCAGATGGTCCGTGGCACGGTCATCCTGCCGCACGGCACGGGCAAGACCGCCCGCGTCATCGTCTTCGCGGTCGGCGCTGCTGCCGAGGCCGCCATCGCCGCCGGTGCCGACGAGGTCGGTGGCGACGAGCTCATCCAGAAGGTCGCCGAGGGCTACACCGCCTTCGACTCCGCCGTCGCGACGCCCGAGCTCATGGGCAAGGTCGGTCGTCTCGGCAAGGTGCTCGGCCCGCGTGGCCTCATGCCGAACCCGAAGACCGGCACCGTGACCCCGAACGTCGCGCAGGCCGTCAACGACATCAAGGGCGGCAAGATCGAGTTCCGTGTCGACAAGCACGCCAACGTGCACTTCGTCGTCGGCAAGGCCTCGTTCACGCCGGAGCAGCTCGACGAGAACATCACCACGGCGCTCGAGGAGATCAACCGCCTCAAGCCGAGCGCGTCGAAGGGCCGCTACATCATGAAGGGCGCCGTCTCGACGACCTTCGGCCCGGGCATCCCGCTCGACGTCAACGCCATCTGATCCACTGATCAGTCCAGGAAGGACCCGCACCGGATTCGGTGCGGGTCCTTCCTCGTTGCGCCGGAGGTGTCCCGTTACCGTGGCCTCGTGCGCATCCTCGTGAACTCGCTCCGGCTGCTCGCGGTCATCGCCGTGGTGTCGGCGATCCTCGCCCAGTGGTTGGTCAGCTCGAAGCTGCCGAGCTACCACTTCCCGAACTTCTTCGGCTACTTCACGATCCAGTCGAACATCCTCATCGCGGTCGCGTTCGCCGCGACCCTCGTGGCCGCCGCGAGGCGCAAGCGGGGGGATCTCCGGCTGAGCCTGTTCCGCGGGGCGTCGACGGTGTACATCGCCACGACGGGCATCGTCTACAACACCCTGCTCGTCCACGCCGACGTGCAGACCTCGGTGCAGTGGTCGAACGACGTGCTCCACCGGATCATGCCGCTGTACGCGGTCCTCGACTGGCTGCTGTTCTCCGACCGTGGTCGACTGCTGCTGCGCCACGTGTGGTGGTTCCTCGTCTACCCCGCGGTGTGGCTCGTCGTCATCCTCATCCGCGGTGCCACGGACGGATGGGTGCCGTACCCGTTCCTGAACCCCGACCTCGGCTACGGGGTCGTCGCGCTGTACTGCCTCGGCGTGGCCGTCTTCATCGCGCTCATGGGCGTGCTCGTGATCGGGATGAGCCGCCTGCGCCTGGTGAAGGTCTAGTTCCGGAGACCGCGCAACCGGTCGAGCACCAGGTCGGCGAGCTGGATGAGGCCGCGGATCTGGTCGTCGTCCCGGTCGACCCACCGGCACTCGGGCTCGTCGGCGACGGGCACGAACCCGTCGTGGCGCTCCCAGACGAACAGGGTGCGGTCCGCTCCGAGCACGTACTGCTGCCACCAGATCTGGCGGAGGTAGTGGCGGGGGATGCTGCGCCAGGCCTTCGCGGTCGTCTTGATCTCGGCGAGCACGACCCGGGAGGACCCGTCGACCCCGACGCCGTCGGGCGTCGCGAGGTGCGCTCGGTTCGTGGCGGCGTGGAACAGGTGGGCGGAGGGCTGGATGCCGTGCGTGGCCGCGACCCAGGCGGCGATGACGGGCTCGCGTTCCTTGCCGTGCTCGGTGTAGGGATTGCCCGAGAACCGGGAGCCGTACCGCTTGTCCGTCACGACGGCGTCCACGGCGCGCAGCGAGGCGAGCCGGGCGACGTCGGTCGCGGTGATGCCCATGGCGCGGGCGCGGAGCCAGGCGACGCGGTCGGACGAGTGTGCGACGATCCGGCCGGTGTGCCCACGGAGGGCGGTGAAGGTGTCGTGCGCGACGGGAGCCGACGTGCCGGAGGCGGGTTGCGCCTCCAGGCCGGGGTCCAGGTCGCCCCACAGGGTGGGCTGCACGATCGTCACCCGTCGATTCTCACCCCGGGCACCGACGAGACGAAACCGACGCACCGACCACACGCAACCGACGACACGGAACCGACGCACCGACGACACAGAACGGACGCGCCGACGACACGGAACCGACGCCCCGGCGGTGCCGGTCACGAGACGAGCTGACGCCCCTCGGCGAAGGTCACGAGCTCGTCGACGCCGGCGGGGGAGAGCGCGTAGCCGATCGCCAGGGCGGCTGCCCCCTGCAGGGCTGCGTGGGAACCCGCACGCGACTGCGCGATCACGAGGTGCTCGGTGGCGAGCGGCATCGAGCGCGAGTACACGACCTCCCGGACGCCGGCGAGGAGGTGCTCGCCGGCCTGCGTGATCGAGCCGCCCAGCGCGATCACGGACGGGTTCATGAGCGACACGCAGGTGGCGAGGACCTCGCCGATGTCCCGGCCCGCCTGGCGCACGGCCTGGATCGCGTCGAGGTCGGAACGGTTCACGAGGTCGAGCACGTCCGCGCTGGTGTGCACGTCGTGGCCCTTCCCGCGGAGCCGTCGGGCGATCGCGGGCCCCGACGCCACGGCCTCGAGGCAGCCGGTGTTCCCGCAGTGGCACGGCACGTCGCCGGCGCTGGAGACGCGGACGTGCCCGATGTCGCCCGCGGTGCCCTGTGCGCCGCGCTGGAGCTCGCCGTCGGACACGATGCCGGAGCCGATGCCGGTGGCGACCTTGACGAAGAGCAGGTGGTCGACGTCGGGCCAGCCGTGCTCGCGTTCGCCGAGCGCGGCGATGTTCACGTCGTTGTCGACCAGGACGTGCGCGGCGATGTGGGTCCGGAGCCAGCCGGGCACGTCGAAGCCGTCCCAGCCGGGCATGATCGGCGGGTTCGCGGGGCGTCCGGTCGAGAACTCGACGGGTCCGGGCACCCCGATGCCGATCGCGATGACGTCGTCCCGTGCGCGTCCGACCTCGTCGAGCAGGTCGTCGATGGTCTCGACGAGCCAGGTGAGCGTCGGGACCGGTCCCGCGGCGATGTCGATCCGCGCTTCGCGGGTGGCGAGGGGTGCCGCGACGAGATCGGTGACGGCGACGCGGCCGTGCGAGGCGCCGAGGTCCGCCGCGATCACGAGGCGGGCGCGCGGTTTCAGTGCCACCTGGGCGGGCGGGCGCCCACCGGTGGAGGCGGCGGTGTCCACCGGTCCCACGAGTCCGACGTCGGTGAGGGCATCGAGGCGCACGCCGATCGTCGAGCGTGCGAGTCCTGTCAGTGCGGCGAGCTCGGCCCGGGTCCGCGGCACGCCGTCGCGGAGGATCTGGAAGAGCTCGCTCGTCCCGACCGGAGGCGACGCTGCCGTCCGAGTCAAGTCGACCATGTGGGGGAGTGAACCACACATCGAACGCGCCACGCAATGAAGTTCGTCGACTTTCTCCCGACTTCTGCTTGACCGCCGACAGAAGTGCTCGTAGTGTGACGCTCGGTCGATGTCGACCGCACCATCTCGACGAGGAGAACACCTGGTGACCCAACCGCTTTCGGTCCAGCTCTACACAGTCCGCGACGCCCTCGCTGCCGATCTCCCCGGCACGCTGCAGCGCATCGCCGGCATCGGGTTCACGAACGTCGAACTGTTCGGCTACGTGGACCGCGCCGACGAGTACGCGGCCGCCCTGAAGGACGCCGGCCTCGCCGCTCCGAGCGGGCACGCACGGCTGCTGGACGCGGGCGAGCAGGACCTCGAGCGCATCTTCCACGCGACGGCGACCACCGGCACCGGCACCCTGATCGACCCGCACATCGACGAGGCCCGGTGGACCACGCGCGAGGACGTCGAGGCGATCGCCCGCGAACTGAGCGCCCTCGCCCCCCGCGCTGCCGACCACGGCCTCACCCTCGGCTACCACAACCACGCGTTCGAGTTCTCGAACCGCATCGACGGCGTCAGCGCCTACGAGGTGTTCGCCGACGCACTGTCCGACGACGTCGTGCTCGAGCTCGACACGTACTGGGTGAAGGTCGGCGGCGACGACCCGGTCGCCATCATCGGCAAGTACGGCGACAAGGTCCAGTTCCTGCACGTCAAGGACGGCGACGGATCGCACGACGACAAGAAGCAGGTCGCCGTGGGCGACGGCGTGATGCCGATCCGCGAGATCATCGACGCCGCGCCGGACGCCCTCCACGTCGTCGAGCTCGACGACCACGAAGGGGACGTCTTCCAGGCCGTCACCGACTCCTACACGTTCCTCGAGGGGGCCCGCGCATGACCGACACCACCACCGTGACCAGCAGCGTCGCCGACGCGCAGCGCACCGGCACGACCAAGACCGGCCCGGTCGGCGTCGGCGTCATCGGCGCCGGGGTCATCTCCGACCAGTACCTGTCGAACCTCACCGTCTTCCCCGACGTCAAGGTCCACTTCATCGCCGACATCGACCTGTCCCGCGCAGCGTCGCAGGCGGAGAAGTGGGGCGTCGCCGGCTCGGGCACGGTCGAGGAGCTCCTGGCGAACGACGACGTCGAGATCGTCGTCAACCTGACCATCCCCGCCGCCCACGTCGAGGTGGCCCTGCAGGCCCTCGCCGCAGGCAAGCACGTCTGGGGTGAGAAGCCCTACGCCCTCGACCGTGAGAGCGCCGCACAGCTCCGCGACGCCGCGCTCGCCGCCGGCAAGACCGTGAGCGTCGCACCGGACACGTTCCTCGGCGCCGGCCTCCAGACCGCGCTCCGCACGATCCGCGACGGCCGCATCGGCAGGCCGCTGAACGGTCTGACGCTCTTCCAGAGCCCCGGCCCGGAGTCGTGGCACCCGAGCCCCGAGTTCCTCTTCGCCTACGGCGCCGGTCCGCTCTTCGACATCGGCCCGTACTACATCACGACCCTCGTGCAGACGTTCGGTCCGGTCAAGAAGGTCACCGCCACCGCGTCGAAGTCCCGCGCGACCAGGACCATCGGCTCCGGTCCGAAGGCCGGCACCGAGTTCCCGGTCGAGGTGCCGACGAACCACTCCGCGCTCATCGAGTTCGAGAACGGCGGGAGTGCGCAGAGCGTCTTCTCCTTCGAGTCCGACCGCGGCCGCACCGGCTTCGTCGAGATCGCCGGCGAGACGGGCACCGTGGTCTTCCCCGACCCGAACAACTTCGACGGGGACACCGAGCTGTACGCGCTCGGTTCGGAGGAACCCGAGACGATCCCCGCGGTGGGGTCCACGTACTCGCGCGGAACCGGCGTGGTCGACCTCGCCCGCTCCCTCCGCGCCGGTGAGGAGAACCGGGTCCCCGGCGCCCTCGCCTTCCACGTCCTCGACGTGATGGTCTCCATCGCCGAGGCGGCCGAACGTGGTGAGTCGGTGCTCGTCGAGAGCACCGTCGCACCCTCCCCGACCCTCCCCGAGGGCTGGGACCCCGCGGAGTCGACCCTGTCCTGACGGACGGGGACGACCCGCACCACACAGCAGCACCCGACAGCACGAACCGTTCCATCCCCAGCACCATCTCAACGACGAGAAAGTAGAGAGTCATGCGCACTGCCTTCCGCGCACTGGCCATCACCGCGGCCGCGGCACTCACCGTGACCGGCCTCGCAGCCTGCTCCTCCGGGTCGTCCGGCTCCTCCGGCGACTCGAAGACGCTCACCTACTGGGCGTCCAACCAGGGCACGTCGCTCCAGAACGACAAGGAGGTGCTGACCCCCGTCCTCAAGAAGTTCACCAAGGAGACCGGGATCAAGGTCAACCTCCAGGTCATCGGCTGGAACGACCTGCAGAACAAGATCCAGACCGCCGTCACCTCGGGCCAGGGCCCGGACGTGGTCAACATCGGCAACACCTGGGCGACGTCGCTCCAGGCCACCGGCGCCTTCCAGGAGTTCGGTGCCTCGGAGATGAAGGCGATCGGCGGCTCCGACAAGTTCGGCAAGGTCGCGCTGTCGACCGGTGGTGCGCCCGGCAAGACGGTCACGAGCGTCCCGCTCTACGGCCTCGCCTACGGCCTGTACTACAACAAGAAGATCCTCTCGGACGCCGGGATCACCCCGCCCACCACGTGGGAGGACCTGGTCAAGGACGCGAAGCAGCTCACCAAGGACGGGACCTACGGGTTCAGCCTCGCGGGTGGTTCGTACACCGAGAACGCGCACTTCGCCTTCATCACCTCGGCGCAGAACGGCGGCGAGTGGTTCGACAAGAGCGGCAAGCCGACCTTCACGTCGCAGGCGAACGTCGACGGGATCAAGCGCTACCTCGACCTCATGCAGGTCGCGAAGGCCGCCAACCCGTCGAACGCACAGTACGACAACGCGACCCAGTCGACCACGGACTTCGCGAAGAAGAAGGCCGCGTTCATCCTCAACCAGAACAACGCCAACGCGACCATCGAGTCCCTCGGCATGAAGGCCGACGAGTTCGGTGTCGTGGCGCTGCCAGCTCCGGCCGGCGCCAAGGACATCGCGTCGTTCCCGGCTGGCATCAACCTGTCGATCTTCAAGAACACGAAGAACAAGGACGGCGCGCTGAAGTTCGTCAAGTACATGACGAGCGCGGACACCCAGGCCACGCTCGACAAGCCGTACTCGGCGCTGCCGGTGCTCGCCTCGGCTGCTGACTCCGTCACGGACGAGCAGACGAAGACGTTCCTCGACATCTACAACAACAAGGCGAAGCCGCTCCCGCTGGTGCCCGCCGAGGACCAGTTCGAGTCCACGGTCGGCAAGGCGATGAACGACATGTTCGCCAAGATCGCGACCGGATCGACCGTGTCGGACAGCGACATCAAGTCCGCGCTGCAGACCGCCCAGGACCAGGTGTCCCAGGCGAACGGCTGATCCCGGCCAGGAGGCCCGGGTCGCGTCCGTCAGGACGCGTCCGGGCCTCCTCCCCCCACCCGGCCCGCGCGCCGGGAGTGAGCCGATCGGCTCACGCATGCCGTACCACCAGACCGCTGCCCCGGTCGTCGGTGCGAAGCACCCGATCCTCCTCCTGCCGAAAGGCCACCACCCATGTCCACGACGGTCCTGCCCGACTCGGAGCGCATCGACCTGACGCACACGAAGGCCCCGACCCTGTCGGGCCGTCCGCCAGGCCGCAAGCGCAAGACCAACTGGCTGCCGTACGCGCTCGTCGCGCCGGCCATCCTGTTCGAGCTGCTCATCCACATCGTCCCGATGCTCACCGGCATCTGGATCTCGTTCATCCAGCTCACCAAGTACTTCATCGCGAACTGGGGTGCGGCGCCGTTCGCCGGGCTGCACAACTACTCGATCGTGGTGGACTTCGACCAGGCGATCGGCAAGGGCGTCCTCAACTCGTTCCTCATCACCTGCGGGTTCACCGTGCTCGTGGTCGGACTGTCGTGGGTCTTCGGCATGGCCGCCGCCGTCGCGCTGCAGAAGCCGTTCAAGGGCCGTGGGCTCTTCCGCACCCTGTTCCTGGTGCCGTACGCGCTGCCGATGTACGCGGGCGTGATCACCTGGAAGTTCATGTTCCAGCGCGACTCCGGTGCCATCAACCACGTCCTCGTGGACCAGCTGCACCTGTTCAACGGCACCGGCCCGTTCTGGCTCATCGGCTCGAACGCGTTCGTCTCGGTCGTCGTCGTGGCGATCTGGAAGACCTGGCCCTTCGCCTTCCTCATGCTCATGGCCGGCCTGCAGTCCGTGCCCGCCGACGTGTACGAGGCCGCTTCGGTCGACGGTGCGAAGCCGTTCCGCCAGTGGCGTTCGATCACGCTGCCGATGGTCCGCCCGGTCAACGTGACGCTCGTGCTCGTGATGTTCCTCTGGACGTTCAACGACTTCAACACGCCGTTCGTCCTGTTCGGTTCGACCGCGCAGCCCCCGGCGGCGGACCTGCTGAGCTTCCACATCTACAACGCGTCGTTCATCACCTGGAACTTCGGCTCCGGCGCCGCGATGAGCGTCCTGCTCCTCATCTTCCTGCTCATCGTCACGGGCATCTACCTCGCCGTGACCAACCGGAGGTCCGTCCGTGCGTGAGACAGTCGGCGCCAAGTCGTTCAAGATCGTCACCATCGTCCTGCTGACGCTGTTCACGGTCGTCCCGCTCTACGTGATGATCACCACGGCGATCAAGCCGCTCGGTGACGTGCAGAACAACTTCACGTGGATCCCCACCAACATCACCTTCCAGCCGTTCATCGACATGTGGACCACGGTCCCGCTGGGGCAGTACTTCATCAACTCGCTCGTGGTCTGCACGGTCGCGACGGTGTTCTCGCTCATCATCGCGACGTTCGCGGCCTACGGTGTCTCGCGCTGGAACTTCAAGGGCAAGAGCACCTTCACCACCGCGGTGCTCTCGACGCAGATGTTCCCGGGCGTGCTCTTCCTGCTCCCGCTGTTCCTCATCTTCACGAACCTCGGGAACGCGCTCGGCATCCAGCTCGTCGGGTCGTGGACCGGCCTGATCATCACGTACCTGACCTTCACGCTGCCGTTCTCGATCTGGATGCTCGCCGGGTACTTCGAGACGATCCCGCGCGAGCTCGACGAGGCCGCGATGGTCGACGGCTCCGGCCCGATGGGTGCCCTGTTCCGGGTCATCCTGCCCTCGGCCCGTCCGGGTCTGGTCGCGGTCGGCATCTACTCGTTCATGACGGCCTGGGGCGAGGTGCTCTTCGCCTCGGTGATGACGAACGGCAACGGCCAGACGCTCGCGGTCGGTCTGCAGCAGTACTCCACGCAGACGAACGTGTACTGGAACCAGATCATGGCGGCGTCGCTCGTGGTGTCGATCCCGGTCGTGATCGCGTTCCTCGTCGTTCAGCGTCAGTTCGTGGCCGGTCTGACCGCCGGCGCGGTGAAGTAGCGCGGCCGACGGCTCAGCTGAGACTCGGGCTGGGCGACAGTCCTCGTGCCTCCGGGCACGAGGGACGTCGCCCAGCCCGAGTCTCGTGACGACAGGATGGACCCATGACCGACACCCGCGGGCGACGACTGCTGCCCGGACAGACCAGCCGTGTGCACGTGTACGACGTCCGGGCGCGGACCAGCAGGCTCGTGTTCGAGTCGGACACCGTGCTCGTCGAGGCGCCGAACGTCCTCGACCCCGGCACCCTCGTGCTGAACGGTCACGGGGACCTCTGGCTGCTGCCGCTGCCCGAGCCCGGCAGCGACGCCGTCCTCGACGAGACCGCGCTCGTGCCGGTGCCGATGGGCGGCGTCGACGAGATCAACAACGACCACGTCCTCGACCCGTCCGGGGACTCGATCGTGGTGAGTGCGCGGGACGGCGAGCTCTACCGCGTCCCGCTGCCCGCCGGCGGACCGGCGACGAAGATCACCGACACCGCCGCCGCGTTGCCGGTACGGCGGAAGTTCTACCTGCACGGCATCGCCGGCGACGGCAGCTCGCTCGCGGCGATCGTGGGGGAGCTGTCGGAGGACGACGTCTGGACGACCGACGTGGCCCTCGTCGACCCGGCCTCGGGTGAACCGTCGTTCCTGACCCGTGACGAGTACCCGACCGACGGCTGCTCGTTCGCCGGTGAGGTCCTCGTCTACAACACCGAACGCTGCAGTCCGGGCACGGCGCAGCTCGTCGCCCTGCGTCCCGGCGAGGCGGAGCCCACCCGGATCACCGCGGACGACCGGGTGAACTGGTTCCCGCACGTCTCCCCGGACGGCGCGCACCTGCTCTACCTCTCCTACGAGCCCGGCGTGCAGGGGCACCCCGCGGACCACCGGGTGGAGCTCCGGCTGCTCCCCGGTGCGCTCGTGCACGGCGCCCGGATCGCCCCCGTGCCGGAGACCCTCGTCGTGCTGGACGGCGGGCAGGGGACGGTGAACGTGCCGCCGTGGTCGCCGGACTCCGCCTGGTTCGCGTACTGCGACTACCCGGTGGCGGCTCGCGCCGACGCGTGAGTGCAGACGGGAGGCGCGGTGCACGCCGGGCGTGCACCGCGCCTCCCGTCCCGTTCCGGCGCGGTCGAGGCGCCTAGAGCTCGCGCACCTGCCCCTGCTTGATGTGGAGGCGGCGCTCGGCGCGCTTGGCCACCCACGAATCGTGCGTGACGATGACGACCGTCAGCCCGCGCTCCTTCCACTGCTTCTCGATGAGCCCCATGATCTCGTCACGGGTCGCCTCGTCGAGCGCTCCGGTGGGCTCGTCGGCCAGCAGTACGCTCGGGTTCTTGACGAGCGCCCGGGCGATCGCCACGCGCTGCTGCTGACCGCCGGACAGCTCCGCCGGCAGGTGGTCGAGCCGTTCACCGAGGCCCACCTCCTGCAGCGCGGCCGTGGCCCGCGAGCGGATCTCGGCGCGGGAACGGTTCGCGAGGGACCCGGCGAACGCGGTCTCGACGTTCTCCAGAGCCGTCAACGTCGGGATGAGGTTGAAGCTCTGGAACACGAACCCGATCTCGGTCGCCCGCAGGTCGGTGAGCGCTCCGTCGCCGAGCGTCGCCACGTCCCGGTCGCCGAGGTGCACCGAACCCGTGCTCGGACGGTCGAGCGCGCCGAGCATCTGCAGCAGCGTCGACTTGCCGCCGCCGGTCGGACCCTGCACCGCGACGAGCTGGCCCTGGGGGATGGTGAGGTCCACGCCGGTCAGCGCGGTGACCGTCCGGTTCTTCTGCGCGTACGTCTTCGTCACGCCCTGCAGACGGTAGATCGGACGGGAGGCGCGGTCCGCGTCCGACGCGGAGGGTGCGGTCTCGATGCTGGTCACGGTGGCTCCTGTCGGGTGCGTGGTCGGGTGGGGTCCTGCGGTGTGGTCGGTGCTCGTCGGGTCGGACATCAGGCCACGCTCCGGAGCGCTTCGGCCGGCCGGAGGCGGCTGGCACGCCACCCGCCGAGTGCACCGGCGATCAGGCCACCGAGGATCGCGAGACCGATCGCCAGGAGGATGACCTCGACGGTGACGGGCGCGTGCAGCACGACGTCCGTCGTGGCGGCCGTGCTGGCCCGGCCGGCGCCGAAGCCGCCTGCCGGTGCCCCGGCTGCACCACTGCCCGCTGCGGCGGACGCGGCACCGCCGGGGAAGCCACCCGCCCCCGGACCACGGCTCGTGCCCGAGGAGGCGCTCGCCGAGATCGTCGGCGAGATGACGTTCACGACGAGGATGCCGATGAGCCCCGCTGCGGCGCCGATCACACCGCCGATGAGGCCCTGCACGAGCGACTCGCCGGCGACCTGGCGCGTGATGCGGCCGTTCGACCAGCCGATCGCCTTGAGGGTGCCGAACTCACGGGTGCGTCGCGTCACGCCGGAGATGGTGAAGAGGATCGCGATGAGGAACGCCGCCGCGAGGACGACGATCGACAGCCAGGTACCGAGGTTCGAGACGAGGCTCGACGCGGTGCTCAGCGAACCCGAGACGCTCGAGGCGAGGTCGGACTCGGTGGAGACCGTCGCGCTCGTGAGCTTCGCCTGCAGCGCGGACTTGATCGCGGAGACGTCGGACGAGGACTCCGCCGAGACGTAGATCGAGGTCACCTTGCCCGCGTTGTCGGACAGGGTCTGCGCGGTGTCGAGCGGGATGTACGTGTTCGAGCCGGTGGTCGAGGACGACCCCGTGGACGAGACGATGCCGATGACCGTGAAGTCCTTGCCGCCGATCGAGAGCGTGTCACCGACCGCCTTCGACTCGCTCTTCGCGTAGCTCGCGTCGAGCACGACCACGTCCTTGCCGGCGTCCTTCGCGGTGAAGGTGCGGCCCTTGCTCAGCTCCGTGCTGGTGAGGGGGCCGACGGCGTCGCCGGTGACCGGGATGCCCGTGACGGTGAACGAGTCGACGCTGAACGAGCCGCCGCCGAAGCCGCCGCCGCCCTCGGTGCCGCCGCTCGGTGGGCCCTGCTGCGTCGAGGAGCCGCTGCTGCCGCTGCTGCTGCCGGACTGCTGCTTGACCTGGCCGGAGAACGTCGTGTCCTCGAGGGTGAGGACGCCCGTCGCCGCCTTGACGCCGCTGGTGCTCGTCACGGTCTTCACGTCCGCTGCGCTCAGCGTGCTCGACCCCCGCGACACGGCCAGACGGGACTGGGAGAGGTCGGTGGAGCTGCCGCTGCCGGAGCCGGAGCCGCTCTGGCTGCCGAAGTCGAAGCTCGGACGGCCGGTGCTCGAACCCGTCGGGGTCTCGGTCTTGGTCACGGTGATGTCGGTGCCGACGCCGTACACGGACTGCAGCACGCTCGCCTGCGCGGCCTTCACGCCGCCCGCGATCGAGGACACGATGACCACGAGGGCGATGGCGAGCGCCATGCCGATCGCGATGATGACGGTCTGCTTCTTGCGGTTCGTGAGTTCGCGCCTGAGGTAGGTCAGGAACATGGTTCTCCTCGGTGGTGCCCGGCTGGGGTCACCGCGCCGCGCAGAACGCACGGCGGGGCCGACGAGGAGAACCTAGGCATCGGACCAGTGACCGACACTGCACGTTCCTATGAGCTGGCTAAGCGCCCGTCAGCCGGCGTCACCGTAGGTGCGCCGCAGGTGCTCGGCGTACCCGCCGGGTGTCCGCCCGTCGAAGCGTCCGCTCGTCACCACGGGCAGGTCCGTCGTCGCGTCGATCCGGAAGCCCAGGGCACGAGCTCGCTCCACCAACCGGACGTCCTCGTGCTCCGGGACGGGGTCGAACCCGCCGAGTGCGACCGCGACGTCCCCGCGCACCCCCAGGTTCGCCCCGTGCACGTGGCCGAGGGTCGAGCCGGGCGGGTGTGCGAGCGTCCAGCGGGCGAGGACGACCGGGTCGAGGTCCTCCGGGTCCGGGACCACCGCGCCGACCAGGACGTGCGCCCCGGCGGCGAACGCGTCGGCCTGCTGCACGAGCCACCCCGGGTCGACGCGGGAGTCGGCGTCCGTGTGCGCCGTCCACCGGGACGCGGGTGCCGGACCGGCAGCGAGCGCGGTCGTCGTGCCGATCGACCGCGCACGCCCGACGCCGACCCGTGGGGTCGCCACGACCGTGAGCGCCACCGACGACCAGAGCGGATCGGCGTCCCGCGCTGCCGCGAGGGCGCCGGCCGTGCCGTCCGTGCACCAGTCGAGCACGACCGTCACGGCCACGGCGACGTCCGGGTGCTCCCGGTGCGATGCTCGGACGGCACCGGCGAGGGCGAGCACGCAGGCGCCGATCCCGTCCGCTTCGTCGTGGGCCGGGACGACGACGTCGATCCGCGCCGGCAGTGTCACGGAGCGAGCCCCTCGGCGGTCGCGGGGGCGACCACCGCCGGACCGGGCAGCACGCTCAGCACGAAGTCCGGCTCGACGTGCCGCACCAGTGCCGGACGGGGCCAGCGCTCGGCGAGCCGGGCGTCGACGGCGTCCCCGCTCGTCACCGCCTCGTCGTCGGGGTGCCGCCAGTGGCAGGCGACGAGCACGCCGTCGTCGTCGAGGGACGCGAGCACGCGGTCGATCGTCCGGTCGAGGTCGGCGGGGGAGAGGTAGTACCCGACCTCCGACAGGACCACCAGGTCCCACCGGCCCACCGGCCATTCGTCGGGGAGCGCCGCCCGCACGAACCGGGCGAGCGGGGCACGGGTCCGCGCGCGTGTCAGCGGCGCCTCGGAGATGTCCGTGCCGAGGACCGCGTCGGCGCGCTCGGTCAGCGCCGCCGTCAGGACGCCGGTCGAGCAACCGAGCTCGAGTGCCGACCGGTACCGCTCACGGGGCAGTGCCGCCAGGGTCACGGCCCGCTTCCGCCGCTCGTACCAAGAGCCGTCGAAGTCCCACCCCTCGGGCTTCCGGCGGTAGTGCGCGTCGAAGGACTCCCGCGAGCGCGAGCGCTCCGGCGCGAAGAACCACTCGGTCTCGCCGAGGTGGTGCGCGGCGTGCCGGTCGTCGACGACCGCCTCGTCGCCGGGCGCCGGGGAGAGCGGCCGGGTCTGCGACGAGTACGCGGCCAGCGCGGCACCCTTCCGCTCCCGTGCGGTCGTGGTCAGCGTCAACCCACGAGCCCGGTGCCACGGCGCCGCGGGGTCGACTGGGTCGTCCCAGTGCCAGGTCCAGATCGGGTACGCCAGCAATCCGGTGCCGGCGGAGCGCCCGACGACCTCCTCTGCGACCTCACCCGCGATGCGATGGTCGCGGTGACCGTCCCCACGCCACGGAGCGACCACGAGCACGGGACCGTCCGCGCCGTCGACCGCGTGGGACAGCGCTGCACGGAGCACCTCCGCGTGTTCACGCAAGCCGCCGTCGGGAACGTCGAGCACCTCGGCCGTCGCATCGGCGTTCAGGATCCCGAGTGCGGCGCGGAACTCGGCGTCACGCACGGCGATCAGCCGCGACGGGCTCGTCGTGGGGGAATCGGGGTGGGAGCGCTCGCCGCGGGTGACGAGCAGCACGTGCACCGGCAGGCCCGAACCCGCGGCGGTGGCGATCAGGCCGCCTGCGCCGAGGGTCTCGTCGTCGGGGTGCGGCGCGACGACCACGAGCGAGGCGATGCCGTCGAGGGACACCCGCGGCGCGGACACCGACGCGGTGAAGGCTGTCCACGCGGCCGGGTCGGTGCCGGGCTCGCGGTGGTCGAAGCTCACCACCGGGCACCTCCGTGCTGGACGACCTTGCGTCCGATGCGGGCGAGGTCCCGTTCCCCGTGGTCCTGCAGCACGTAGAGCTCGAGATCCGCGACCCGGGCGGCAACCGCGGCGTCGGACGCGAGTGGACCGGGGCCGACCGTCCGGACCACTCGTTCCCGGACGGCGTCCACCGACCGGCGGACCCGCGACCGGACGACCTGGGCGAGCAGCGACCAGTCGGTCTCGTCGTCCGGTGTCGAGGCGTCGATGCGCGCGGCAGCGTCCGCCAGGGCGTCCTCGGCGTCCCGGAGGTCGGCGACCGTCGCGCCGAGCGCTGCCTGCAGCAGCTCGGACTCCGGTCGGGACACGGCGAGGTCCCGCAGGACCCGGGCGAGCCCGACCGCTCCGCCCCACCAGCACGCCGCGACACCGATCCCGCCCCAGGCGAACCCCGGACGGGTGAGGTACCAACCCGGAGCGCCGACCGGCAGGGCCCGGACGCCCGCGAAGTCGACCGGCCCGCTCGGCACGTCCGGCATGCCGCGGGCGACCCACGCCTCGTCGTGGACGGTGACCCTGGGCTGCCGGAGATCGACCGCGAACAGCTGCCGATCGTCGCCGACGTGCGCCGTCACGAGCGCGTGCGAGAGCGTCGATGCCAGGGAGCACCACGGCTTCGTCCCCTCGAGCACGGCGGACTCGCCGTCCACCGCGGCGCACAGGCGGACCCCGGGCGCTTCGGCGGCGAACACGCCCCAGGTCGACCCGACCGGGGCGTCGGTGCCGGCCTGCGTGAGGATCGCGAGGGCGTCGAGGTGCGGCTCGACCGTGCGGGCGGTGGCCACGTCCGCCGCCGCGACCGCGGCGAGCGTGGCGAAGGACCCGCCGGCCGTGCCCGCGGACAGGAGCGGGGCGGTGGCGGTGAGCGCCTGCGCGAACGCGAGCCGGTCCGACCGAGCGGAGCCGAGCCTCCTGGCCGAGCGCTCGACCCCCTCGGTGTCGACGTCTCGTGCGGACGCGGGCCAGGCGGAGGATTCGAGCACACTGCCACCGTACTGACGCGTCACCGAGTTCTTGACCGGTGATCCACAGACCGCCGAGGGACGCTCCACAGACGGCTCATAGGAATCTCTCGATACTCGAAGACGTGACCATCTCCCAGCCTGCAGCAGCCCCGCGCCTCACGCGTGCCGACGGATCCCCGTTGCGCATCCTCGTCGTCGACGACGAAGCCAGCCTCACCGACCTCCTGTCCATGGCACTCCGCTACGAGGGCTGGGACGTCAAGAGCGCCAACGGCGGCCAGGACGCACTGACCACGGCACGCGAGTGGAAGCCGGACGCGATGGTGCTCGACGTGATGATGCCGGACCTCGACGGGCTGCAGGTGCTCAGCCGCCTCCGTCAGAACAACGACGACACGCCGGTGCTGTTCCTCACCGCGAAGGACTCCGTCGAGGACCGCGTCACCGGACTCACGGCGGGCGGCGACGACTACGTCACGAAGCCGTTCTCGCTCGAAGAGGTCGTGGCGCGGCTGCGGGGCCTCATCCGCCGATCGCAGATCTCGATCTCCGAGGCCGGGGACTCACGCATCGTCGTGGGTGACCTGGTGCTCGACGAGGAGTCGTACGAGGTCTCCCGCGCCGGGCGGCCGATCGAGCTGACCGCCACCGAGTTCGAGCTCCTCCGCTTCCTCATGCGCAACCCCCGCCGCGTGCTGTCGAAGGCGCAGATCCTCGACCGCGTGTGGTCCTACGACTTCGGTGGCAAGTCCAGCGTCGTCGAGATCTACATCTCCTACCTGCGCAAGAAGATCGACGCCGGGGAGACCCCGATGATCCACACCGTGCGTGGCGTCGGGTACGTCATCAAGCCGACCTCCTGAGGTCCGCGTCCATGACCCTGCGCCGCCGGCTCGTCCTGAGCATCGTCGCCCTCGTCGTCGCCGTCAGCGCGGTGATCGGGGCGGGGAGCATCATCGCGCTCGCGTCCATCCAGACCGGCGCGATCGACGGGCAGCTGTCGAAGGCGACGAACCGCGCCAGCACCAAGTTCGGCGAGGGACAGCAGAACCCGAACGGGCAGCGTCCGAACGACGACGCGCTCCAGCCCCTCGGGCAGGCCGCGGGCACGCTCACCGCCTACTACTTCTCGGGCGGGGGAGCCGGCGGCATCGTGCTCACCGAGGACAGCTCCCGCCTGCAGCTCTCGTCCGCGCAGCTCGCCCGGCTCGGGCAGGTCAAGGTCGGGGTGGCGCCGGCCACGATGGACCTCGGCGGCTCGCTCGGGAAGTACCGTGTCGCGGCGGTGCAGGTCGACAACCCGGTCTTCGGCGCCGCGGTCCTCGTCGTCGGGCTCCCGATGTCGCCGGTCTACGAGAGCGTCTGGTCACTGCTCCTCGTGGTCCTCATCGTCGTCGTGGCAGCGCTCGTCGCCGGATCCGTCGTGGCCGCCGTCGTCGTCCGCCGATCACTCCGACCGCTCGAGCGGGTCGCGGAGACGGCGTCGTCGGTGGCCCGCATGCCCCTCGACCGCAGCACCGCGCTGGACGACGTCCGTGTACCGGACGCCGACCCCCGCACCGAGGTCGGCCGGGTCGGTGCCGCGTTCAACCGCATGCTCGGCCACATCGCCGGCGCCATGCAGGCACGCGAACGATCGGAGCAGAAGGTCCGGCAGTTCGTCGCGGACGCCTCGCACGAACTCCGCACGCCGCTCGCCTCCGTGCGCGGCTACGCCGAGTTGACCCGACGGATGGGCGCTGACCTGCCGCAGGACGTCGTCTACGCCATGAGCCGGATCGAGTCCGAGTCGAAGCGCATGACGAGCATGGTCGAGGACCTGCTGCTCCTCGCCCGGCTCGACGAGGGCCGCGAGATCCAGTTCGACGACGTCGACCTGACCGGCCTCGTGCTCGACGCGGTGAACGACGCGCACGCCGCATCGCCCGAGCACCCGATCGAGATGGACGTGCCGTCGACGCCGGTCGTCGTCGCCGGGGACGCCGCGCGGCTGCACCAGGTCATCGTGAACCTCGTCACGAACGCCCGGACCCACACGCCGGACGGCACCCGGATCACCGTCGGGCTCGCCGGACGCGGCGACGGTGTGGACCTGACCGTGCGGGACACCGGGCAGGGCATCGACCCGGAGTTCCTGCCGAAGCTGTTCGAGCGGTTCGCCCGAGCGGACAGCTCACGCTCCCGGACCGCGGGGTCGACGGGGCTCGGGCTCGCCATCGTCGACGCGGTCGTGCAGGCGCACGGCGGGTCCGTCGAGGTGACGAGCGAGCCGGGCGACACCGTCTTCACGGTGCACCTGCCGACGGAGCAGGCGCATGCGTCGGAGGCCGGCGCGGCTCCTGCCGTCCCCGACCCGGCTGCTGGCCCCGACCCGGCTGCTGTTCCGGATCCGGCTGCTCCTGCGCAGCAGGACCCGGCGGAGGCCGCCTGGTCGGACGTCCCCGACCGCGGGTAGGGAACCGCTGGTGCACCGGACGGGAGGCGCGGTGCCAGCCCGCACCGCGCCTCCCGTCCGTCGTTTGGTGCCGTCCACTGCATCTGGTACAGTTCTCGAAGCCAAAGACCGCCGGTTGTCCGTGTGCTCGCACACGGACCGAAGGTCCTCACTCGTGAGGCAGCCCGCGCAGGTGTTCCGAACCACTCCTCTCGTTCGCGGGGGAGCAGCTCCGAGCCTCTGCGCCGGAGCTTTTTTCATGTGTGGTGGACCTGGGGCTACCCGGCAAGACACCCCCAAGGAGAACCATGGCGAACAAGGAAGCTGCGGTCGCCGAGCTCACGGAGTCCTTCCGGAGCTCGAACGCCGTTCTGCTCACCGAGTACCGCGGTCTCACGGTCGCGCAGCTCAAGGAGCTCCGCACGTCGATCCGTGAGCACGCCACGTACGCCGTGGTGAAGAACACGCTGACCAAGATCGCGGCGAACAACGCCGGCATCACGTCGTTCGACGACGAGCTCGCCGGTCCGTCCGCTCTCGCCTTCGTCCACGGTGACACCGTCGCCGTCGCGAAGTCGCTGCGTGCATTCGCCAAGGCGAACCCCGAGCTCGTGGTGAAGGGTGGTTACTTCGACGGTAACCCGCTCTCCGCGACCGAGGTGGACAAGCTCGCCGACCTCGAGTCCCGTGAAGTCCTGCTCGGCAAGCTCGCCGGCGCCTTCAAGGCCTCGCTGTTCGGTGCTGCGTACCTGTTCAACGCACCCCTCTCGCAGGCCGTCCGCACGGTGGACGCCCTCCGCGAGAAGCAGGAGTCCGCGGCCTGATCGGGCACGCGTTCCACAACCACACCACGCATCAGTAAGTAGTAGGAGACAATCATGGCGAAGCTTTCGCAGGACGAGCTCATCGAGGCCTTCAAGGAGCTCACGCTCATCGAGCTCTCGGACTTCGTGAAGAAGTTCGAAGAGGTCTTCGAGGTCACCGCGGCCGCTCCGGTCGCCGCTGCCGCCCCGGCCGCTGCCGGCGCCCCGGCCGAGGCTGCTGAGGAGAAGTCGGAGTTCGACGTCGTCCTCAAGTCCGCTGGTGACAAGAAGATCCAGGTCATCAAGGAGGTCCGTGGCCTCACGTCGCTCGGCCTCGGCGAGGCCAAGGCGCTCGTCGAGACCGCTGACGCCAAGATCCTCGAGGGTGTCAACAAGGAGACGGCCGACAAGGCGAAGGAGGCCCTCGAGGCCGCCGGCGCCACGATCGAGCTCGCGTAGTCTCGACCGTTCGGTCACGAAGGCCGCTGCCCCTCGGGGCGGCGGCCTTCGTCGCGTGCGGGGCGGCGGGGAGGCGGCGCGGCGGCCGCTGCCGCTGCCGCGAGTCTCGGGCTGGCCGACAGTTCTCGCGCTCCGAAGCCCGAGAACTGTCGCTGAGGGCGAGTCTCGGGGGCGGCTTGCCGAGACTCGGGTCGTCAGATCACAACGGAGTGCTGGCGGAACAGGGTCCGGAGGCGCTCCGGATCGACGAGGTGCCACCAGGTCGGACGCACGACGGTCCGGACGTCGGGGAGCGACCGGAGCCGATCCTCGCGGATCTTCTCCTGCCAGACGGCGTCGGAGGGAGTTCTGCCGGCCAACATCTGTGTGTCGGAGTACTTCTGCTTGCCGTCGAACTCGACCACGACACCGAGCTCGGGGAACCAGAAGTCCACACGGTCCACCACGCCGTCACGGTGCCTGAACTCCTGCTGGACCACGGGGCGTGGGAGGCCGAGTTCGACCATCCGGATCGAGGCGTACGACTCGCCGGCTGACTCGTGTCCGGGGTCGAGCGCGGCGGCCACGGTGCGCGAACGGACGGAGCCGCGTCGGGGCCCTGGCGGCAGGGCTCCAGCGAAGACGTCCACCCCGAGCGCACCGGTCCGGACGGCGTGGTCGATGGCCACTGCTGCGACCGCAGGTTCCAGCGTTGCCGCAAGGTCGAGCGCGGTCTGCAGGACGGTCGTGATCGGCACTCCGCCAAGGGTCGCTCGACCGCACGCCGGCGTCCCGGCATGCCGCACGAGGTGCGCGCGGTGCTCGGTCCTGATGGTGGCCCCGTCCGTCACGTGGACCCGGTCCGGCGGTCGGCCGATGAACGGCCACCCGTACGCTATCGCGGCGGTGACGTGGGAGAACGCGGCGGACCTCCGGACGGACGGGGCGACCGCCCTCGCGAGGAGGACGTGCTGATCGACGGGATCCAGCCGCTCCCACCGTCGTGACTCGACGTACACGCCCTGGGCGAGCCGGACGAGCTGACCGGCGCGGTGTCTCCGTTGCAGGGAACGGTCGCCGCCGGGGTCGTGGCCGGTCGCGCGGAGGAGGATTGGTGCCTGGGTTTCCATGACCGCATCGTTGCCGGACGGAGGCAACGTCAGGCCGGGCTCGAGCTCACGTGTGGATGTTCTGCCGCGCCTCCCGGCATGTGGACGAGTCTCGTGGCGGACGTGACGAGACTCGGTCTGGGCGACACTTCTCGCGCCTCAGAGCGCGAGAAGTGTCGCCCAGCGCGAGACTCGGGTCCCGGCCGGCGCGGCCGGCGCGGCCGGCGCCGCGCGGCCGGCCGCGTCAGCGCAGCGTGCTGTGGCGGCGGCCGTAGGCCAGGTAGAGCAGCGCGCCGGCGACCATCCAGACGCCGAACGCGATCCAGGTCCCGACGCCGAGGAACACCGCGAGCAGCACGCAGCACAGCGCGCCGAGGATCGGCACGACGGGGAACAGCGGCACCCGGTACGAGCGCTCGAGCGTCGGCTGGGTGCGACGGAGCACGATGACGGACACGTTCACGAGGGCGAACGCCACGAGGGTGCCGATGCTCGTCGCGTCGGCGAGCTCCCCGAGCGGCACGAGCGCGGCGACGATCGTCACGACGACGCCGATGATGAGTGTGTTGGCGACCGGCGTCCCGGTGCGGCGGGAGACCCGACCGAACACCTTCGGCACGAGGCCGTCGCGCGCCATGGTCAGCAGGATGCGGGTCTGTCCGTAGAGCACGGTGAGCACGACGCTCGCGATCGCGATGACCGCCCCGATCGAGAACACCAGCGCCACGAGCGGCTGCCCGGTGACGTCGACGACGATCCGCACGAGCGACGCCTCCGACGAGGAGAACGACGTCCACGACCGGGCCCCGATCGCGGCGATCGCCACCAGGATGTACAGCGCCGTGATGAGGGCGATCGAGCCGATGATCGCGCGGGGGAGGTCACGGCGGGGGTTCTTCGCCTCCTCGCCCGCGGTCGAGGCGGCGTCGAAGCCGATGTACGAGAAGAAGAGCCTCGACGCGGCGGCCGTGACACCCGCGGCACCCATCGGGGCGAGCGGCTCGAAGTTCTGCGCCCGGAACGCCGAGAACGCCACGATGACGAAGAACACCAACAGGGCGATCTTCACGACGACCATGAGCGTGTTCACCCACGCGCTCTCGCGGGCGCCGGGCAGCAGGATCGCCGTGGCGAGCAGCACCAGCACCGCCGCCGGCAGGTTGACGACGCCGCCGTCGCCCGGAGGTGCCGACAGCGCCTGCGGCAGGTGCAGCCCGAACACGCGCAGCGTCTCGTCGACGTACTCGCTCGCGCCGACCGCGACGGCTGCGACGGACACCGCGTACTCGAGGACCAGGCACCAGCCGCACACCCAGGCGATGCCCTCGCCCATGGTCGCGTAGGTGTACGAGTAGCTCGACCCGGAGGTGGGCACGGCTCCGGCCATCTCGGCGTACGACAGCGCCGACAGCAGCGCGGCCACGCCGGCGAGGACGAACGAGATCCACACCGCGGGCCCGGCGAGGGGCACGGCGGTCCCGAGCACGACGAGGATTCCGGTACCGAGGGTGGCGCCGACGCTGATCATCGTGAGGTGCCACACACCGAGCGACCGACGCAGTGGTTCGCCGTTCACACCCGTCGCGGCTTCGGCCTGCAGCACTTCGATCGGCTTCCGCCGTGCCAGCTGCGAGCGGAGGGACGTGGGGCGGGTGGGCGCGGACGTCATGGAACCTCGGGTGGTGCGGGGAAGGGGACGGGAAATGGTCGCATGCCCCCTGAACAGGGTCAAATGTGCCGGTGCCCTCGATGTCCGCGCTCGGGGCTAGGTTTGCAGCATGGGCAGGAGCGACGCGTCGTGAGCATGGGCGGCGGGATGCGCGGCGGCGGCATGCGCGGTGGTCGCATCTCCAGCGGCGACTACGCAGCGCAGAAGGCCGCGAACGCCGAGGCGCCACGGATCCCGCACCTGCTGCGGCGGATCTCGGGGCTGTTCGTCCCGCACCGCAACGCGATCCTCCTGACGGTCGTGCTCGTCCTCGTCGGCGCGGCGATCTCGGTGATCCCGCCGCTGCTCACCCAGCGCGCCTTCGACGAGGGCCTCTTCCCGAAGGGCGGCGGCGGCCCGGACCTCCCCGTCCTGTACCTGCTCGTCGGGGCCATGGTCGCGCTCTGGATCGCGAGCGCCGGCGTCGGCGTCTGGCAGACGTACCTGACCGCCACCGTCGGCAACAAGGTCATGGGCTCCATGCGCATGCGCCTGTTCGGGCACCTCCAGCGCATGGAGCTGGCGTTCTTCACCCGCACCAAGACCGGCGTGATCCAGTCCCGTCTGCAGAACGACGTCGGTGGCGTCGCCAGCGTGCTGAACAACACGATCTCGTCGGTGCTCGGCAACACCGTGACCGTGATCGCCGCGGTCGTCGCGATGGTGCTGCTGAGCTGGCAGATGACGATCGTCGCGGTGGTCCTGCTGCCGCTGCTCGTGATCGCACAGCGCCGGGTGGGCCAGGTGCGCGCCCGCATCGCGGCGGAGACGCAGGAGTCGCTGTCCGACATGACCGCGATCACCCAGGAGGCGCTCAGCGTCTCCGGCATCCTGCTCGCCAAGAGCTTCAACCAGCAGCGCAGCGAGACGCAGCGCTACGGCGCCGAGAACCGGAACCAGATCCGGCTGCAGGTGCGTCAGCAGATGTCCGGGCAGTGGTTCTTCGCGATCGTGCAGATCTTCCTCTCGATCATCCCGGCGATCATCTACGTCGTCGCCGCCTACCTCATCCTCGGCGACGTGCCGGTCACGGCGGGCACGATCGTCGCGTTCACGACCGTGCAGTCTCGCCTGCTCTTCCCGACCGTGGGGCTGCTCCGCGTGGTGCTCGACCTGCAGACGTCGGGGGCCCTGTTCGCCCGCATCTTCGAGTACCTCGACCTGCAGCCCGCGATCACCGACTCCGCGACGGCGAAACCGGTGGACGAGTCCCGCGTGGGGCACGTGGCGTTCGACGACGTGACGTTCACCTACCCGGACGGCGAGCCGGACAAGCCGACCCTCCGCGGGGTCTCGTTCGAGCTGCAGCCCGGCCAGTTCGCCGCCTTCGTGGGACCGTCGGGAGCGGGCAAGACGACCGTGTCGTACCTCGTCCCGCGACTGTACGAGGCGACCTCGGGATCGGTGCGGTTCGCCGGGCAGGACGTGCGGGACCTGGTGCACGAGGACCTCATGCGGCACGTCGGCATCGTCAGCCAGGAGACCTACCTCTTCCACGCCTCCATCCGTGACAACCTCCGCTACGCGAAGCCGGACGCCACCGACGCCGAACTCGAGGCGGCGGCGCGCGCAGCGAACATCCACGAGACGATCGCCTCCTTCCCCGACGCGTACGACACCATCGTCGGGGAGCGCGGGTACCGCCTGTCCGGCGGCGAGAAGCAGCGCATCGCGATCGCGCGGGTGCTGCTCAAGGACCCGCCGGTGCTCGTGCTCGACGAGGCGACGAGCGCCCTCGACTCCATCTCCGAGCGCGTCGTGCAGACCGCGCTCGACACCGCCGCCGCAGGTCGCACCACCATCTCGATCGCGCACCGCCTGTCGACGATCCGCGACGCCGACGTCATCTTCGTCCTCGACCACGGACGGATCGTCGAGCAGGGCACCCACGACGACCTGCTCGCGCGCGAGGGGGTCTACGCGACGCTGCACCACCAGCAGAACGCCCCCGCCGACGCCGTCGGCAGCTGACCCGGCCCGAGACATCGGGGGCAACGGAACCAGCGGTCGCCGGAGCACGCCGCCTAGACTCGACGGCGTGCGTTACGCGAACTCCGTCGTCGACCTCGTCGGCGACACCCCGCTCGTCAAGCTCAACCGGGTGACCGAGGGGGTCCGTGCGACCGTCCTCGTGAAGGTCGAGTACCTCAACCCCGGCGGCTCCTCGAAGGACCGGATCGCCACGCGGATCATCGACGCCGCCGAGGCCTCGGGCGACCTGCGGCCCGGTGGAACGATCGTCGAGCCCACCTCGGGCAACACCGGCGTCGGGCTGGCCCTCGTCGCCCAGCAGCGCGGCTACCGGTGCGTGTTCGTGCTGCCCGACAAGGTCGGCGAGGACAAGCGGAACGTGCTCACGGCCTACGGCGCCGAGATCGTCGTGACGCCGACCGCCGTGCCGCCGGAGCACCCCGAGTCCTACTACTCGGTGTCCGACCGGCTCGTGCGGGAGATCCCCGGCGCGTACAAGCCGAACCAGTACGCGAACCCCAACGGCCCCCGCAGCCACTACGAGACCACCGGTCCGGAGATCTGGCGGGACACCGAGCAGCGCATCACGCACTTCGTCGCGGGCGTCGGCACCGGCGGCACGATCTCGGGGACCGGACGCTTCCTGAAGGAGGCGTCCGAGGGCCGGGTCCGGATCGTCGGCGCGGACCCCGAGGGCTCCGTCTACTCCGGCGGCACCGGTCGGCCGTACCTCGTCGAGGGCGTGGGTGAGGACTTCTGGCCCGGTGCCTACGACGCCGACGTCCCGGACGAGATCATCGCCGTGTCGGACGCCGACTCGTTCGCGATGACCCGGCGCCTCGCACGCGAGGAAGGGCTCCTGGTGGGCGGCTCGAGCGGCATGGCGGTCGTCGCCGCGTTGCGCGCCGCTCGCGACCTCACGGAGGACGACGTCGTCGTGGTGCTCCTCCCGGACGGCGGCCGCGGCTACCTCGGCAAGATCTTCAACGACCGGTGGATGCGCTCCTACGGCTTCGCCGAGACCGACGACGAGCGCACGGTCGGATCGCTCATCGCGGGCAAGGACGGCCGCCTGCCGGACCTCGTGCACGCGCACCCGGCGGACACGGTGCGCGAGGTCGTCGACATCATGACGAAGTACGGCGTCTCGCAGATGCCCGTGCTCAGCGCGGAGCCGCCGGTCGTCATCGGCGAGGTCGTCGGCGCCGTCGAGGAGAAGGCGCTGCTCGAGCAGGTCTTCACCGGCGCCGCGAAGATGGCGGACGCCCTGTCCGGCTTCGTGGGGGAGCCGCTGCCGCTCATCGGCGTCGGGGAGTCGGTCTCGGCCGCCCGTCGCGCGCTGGAGACGGTCGACGCGCTCCTCGTCGTCGAGGACGGCAAGCCGGTCACCGTGCTCACCCGGCACGACCTGCTCACCTACCTGTCCGAGTGACCCCGACCCCCGATCAAGGAACGCAGCCAGCATGACCGAGTTCAGCACCCGTGCCGTCCACTCCGGCCAGGAGCCCGACGGACCGACCGGCGCCGTCATCCCGCCGATCCACCTCACCTCCACCTACGTGCAGGACGGCATCGGCGGGATGCGCAACGGGTACGAGTACTCCCGCGCCGGCAACCCGACGCGCGACTCGCTGCAGACGCTCCTCGCCGACCTCGACGGCGGGGTGGCGGCGTACTCGTTCGCGTCCGGCCTCGCGGCGGAGGACGCGCTGCTCCGTGCCTCCCTCGCCCCCGGAGCCCGCGTGGTCATGGGCAACGACGTGTACGGCGGCACGCACCGGCTCGTGAGCCGCCTGCACGTGCCGTGGGGTGTCGAGCTCGTGGTCGTCGACATGAGCGACCTCGACCAGGTCCGCGGTGCGCTCGAGGGCGCTCCCGCCCAGACGCTGCTCTGGGTCGAGACGCCGACGAACCCCCTCATGAAGATCGCCGACATCGCCGCGCTCGCCACCCTCGGGCACGAGTCGGGTGCGCTCGTGGTGGTCGACAACACCTTCGCCTCGCCGTACCTCCAGCAGCCGCTCTCCCTCGGCGCCGACGTGGTCGTGTACTCGACCACGAAGTACCTCGGCGGACACTCGGACGTCGTCGGTGGCGCGGTGGTGCTCGCGGACGAGGAACTCGCGGCGAAGGTGCAGTTCCTGCAGTTCGGCGCGGGGGCGATCTCCTCGCCGTTCGACGCGTTCCTGACCACCCGCGGCATCAAGACCCTCGCGGTCCGGATGGAGCGCCACTCGCAGAACGCGCAGGCGGTCGCCGAAGCGCTCGTCGCGGCGCCCGGAGTGGAGCGCGTCTACTACCCGGGCCTCGCCGACCACCCCGGGCACGACGTGGCCGCTCGCCAGATGCGCGGCTTCGGCGGCATGCTCTCGGTGGCGCTGACCGGCGGTGCCGCGGCAGCGCGGCGGTTCGCGGAGTCGACCGAGCTCTTCGCGCTCGCCGAGTCGCTCGGTGGGGTGGAATCGCTCATCGGCTACCCCTCCGAGATGACCCACGCGTCCGTCCGGGGCACGGAGCTCGCGGTGCCGGAGAACGTCGTGCGCCTCTCGGTCGGCATCGAGGACGCCGGCGACCTCGTCGCGGACCTGCAGCAGGCGCTCGCGCGCTGACGCGACGGACGGGAGGCGCGCACCGGCGCCGCACCGCGCCTCCCGTCCGTCCTGCCGTCGCGTCGGTGGTGGGCCTACGATGACACGGTGAGCACCACGGGGACGAGGACCAGTCTGTTCAGCGGCCCGTACGCGCTCGCCACGATCGGCATGGTCGCGATCGTCGCCGTGGCGGCGTTCCAGAACCTGGCGATGACGACCGTCATGCCGGAGATCAGCCGTGACCTCGACGGCGAGAGCCTCTACGCGCTCGCCTTCGCGGCACCCCTCGCCGCCGGCGTCCCGGGGATGGTGCTCGCCGGCAACTGGACGGACCGCGCCGGCGGACGGATCGTCGCGTGGGTCTCGGCCGTCCTCTTCGCCGTCGGCACCGCCGTCGTGATGACCGCGCCGACGATGGGGGTGTTCCTGGCGGGCCGGCTGATCGAGGGGTTCGGGGCCGGAGCGATCGACGTCGTCCTCTACGTGCTCGTCGCCCGCATCTTCCCGGCGGACCTGCACGGGCCGGTGTTCGCCGGGTTCGCGGCTGCGTGGGTGGTGCCGGCGTTGATCGGCCCGGCGCTCGCCGGCATCGTGACCGACGTGTGGAACTGGCACTGGGTGTTCGCCGGAGCGCTCGTGATCGCCCTCGGTGCCTTCGCCCTGCTCGTGCCGACCCTCGGACGCGTGCACCCGCCCGCGGTCGAGCTCCGGCCCCCGTGGCAGCGCGCGAGGATCGGCTGGTCGGTCGGCGCCGCGCTCGCGATCCTGCTCCTCAACATCGCACCCGACCTCGGGCCGTGGCCGCGCGTCGTCGCCGTGGTGGTCGGACTCGTGGGCACGTGGTTCGCGCTGCGCCCGCTGCTGCCCACCGGGACGTTCCGCGCCGCGCCCGGGCTGCCGTCGGTGATCCTGCTCCGGGGGCTCGTCGCCGCGTCCTTCTTCGGCAGCGAGGCCTACGTGCCCTTCCTGCTGCAGTCCGAGGACGGCCTGTCCGCCTCGGCAGCGGGGCTCGCCCTGACCGTCGCGGCGCTCAGCTGGGCGGGGGCGAGCTGGCTGCACGGCCGCATCGGGGAAGACCGCCTGACCGCCGGCAGGACCTTCGGTATCGGGCTGGGGCTCGTGCTCGTCAGCCTCCTCACCGCGCTGGCCGTGGCGTCGCTCGGTCTGCCGTGGTGGACGCTCGTCGCCGGGTGGTTCGTCGGCGGAGCAGGCATGGGGGCGATCTACCCACGGACCTCGATGCTCACGCTCCGGTTCTCGGGCGAGGGCGACGACGGCTTCGCGAGCTCGGCGCTCACCATCGCGGACGCGGCCGGCAGCGTCATCGGCCTGGCCGTCACCGGGCTGCTGTTCATCGGCACGGGCGGTGCCGACGGACCGGTGTCGTTCCCGCTCGTGTTCGGCGGCATGACCGTCATCGCGCTGCTCGCCACCGTCGCCGTGCGTCGCCTCGGACCGGTCCCGGACGCGCCCGCCCTCCCCGACGCGGTGCCCAGTGCGCCGTCCGGAACCGCCGCGGGCGGGTAGCGTGTCGGCCGTGTCCCTCCGCATCGCCGTCGTCGCCGTGGTCGTCGGCGCCGCGCTCGCCCTCACCGGCTGCCAGGGCACGACCTCCGTCGCGCCGACGCCGGTGCAGAGCAGCGACCTGACGAGTTCCGACGGCGGCTTCGACCAGAACGCGGTCGTCGGCGTGGTGTTGCTCGCCGCCGCGGCCACCCCCGGGCCGACCTCCGGCGGCGTGCCCCTCTCCGACCGGTTCGAGCGGGACCTCACGGCCGCGGGCTTCCGACCGGACGTGCGGGTCGCGGGAGCCGCGGATCCGGCCGGCGACCAGCGGACCGCGGTCCGTCAGGCAGTGCGGGCCGGAGCGAAGGTGCTGCTCGTCGAGGCCGCCGACCCGGCGGCGCTGAGCGGCGACATCCAGTACGCCCACGACGCGGGCGTGGTCGTCGTCGCGCTCGGGGACCCGCTCCCGACCGCGAACACCGGGGGCGACGGTGTCTCGGCCGACTACCGCGTGCAGGGCATGGACTCCGACGCCGCCACGGCCGCACGTGCGACCGCGGTGGTCCTGTCCCTCCAGCGCGGCGAGAAGCCCGCACGCGGGTGAGCGCACCGTCGGCGTCCTCCGCAAGGGGCAGCGACGGGTTCAGGGCGGGCGTCCAGCTGCCCGGAGGTACCCCGCCTGCGCAGCGGGTCGTCCGCTGAGCAGAGCGACAGCTTCGGCCCCCGAACGGGTGACATCGTTCGTCGGTGGAACCACCGACTGTCCGGTGCTGCACCGGGCTCATTACAGTCGGCTCACCGCATCCCACGAACCCGCTGGGAACGGACCGCCCAGCGACCCGTGACCGCGGCGGGACCCTCGAGAGGAACCCGAAGTGCAACGACGCCCACCGACGCCACGTCGACACGACACCCACCGCACCCGCACCACCGCGATCGCCCTCACCACGGCCGCCTGCACGATCGGCGCAGTGCTGCTCGCCGCCGGTCCCGCGAACGCCGCGACCCGGCACACCCTGCCCGACTCCACGCCCGCGTGGGCGACCGCGGCCAACGACGCCGGCACGGTCGCCGCGAGCACCGACGTCGAGGGCGAGGTGTACCTGCCGCTCAAGGACCAGCACGGCGCCGAGGCACTCGCCACCGCCGTGTCGACCCCCGGCAACGCCCGCTACCGCAAGCCGCTGACCCCCGCGGCGTGGATCGCGAAGTACGCCCCCACGAAGGCGGACGCCGACCAGGTCACCGGGTACCTCCGAGCGCAGGGACTCACGATCACCGCCGTACCGGCCAGCCACGAGTTCGTCGTGTTCCGCGGCCCGGCGTCGGTCGTGAACGGGGTGCTCGGCACCTCGCTGCACAGCTACCGGCACGCCGGCCGGACCCTCGTCGCGCCGTCCACCGCACCGTCGCTGCCGTCGTCCCTCGCCGGAATCGTCAGCGGCGTCAGCGTCGACCAGGGGCGCCTGCTCACCCACCCCGAGCTCGTCCAGCAGGGCGAGACCCCCGCGACCTCCACACCCGCACGGACCCTCCGCCAGCAGGCAACCGCGCCGACGGGGATCGACGCGAAGTGCTCGCAGTACGACGGGCAGCACACCGCCACCGTGCCCGCGGCCTACGGGCAGACGACGGTGCGCACCTTCGCCTGCGGGTACGTCCCGTCGCAGCTCCGGTCCGCGTACGGCGTCGACGGCCTCGCCGCGAAGGGCGTCCAGGGCCAGGGCCAGACGGTCGCCATCATCGACGCGTACGCCTCGCCCACGATCGTCCAGGACACGAACAGCTACTCCGCGCAGCACGGCGAGCCGGCCCTGACGAGCGCCACGTTCCAGCAGCGCGTCCCGTCGCCCTCGCAGTTCACCGACACCGCGCTCTGCCAGGAGCCGAGCGGGTGGCAGGGTGAGGAGACCCTCGACGTGCAGTCCGTGCACGGCGTCGCCCCGGCCGCGAAGATCCTCTACGTCGGCGGCACCAACTGCGGCGGCGGTCTCGACGTCGCCATGTCGAAGATCCTCGACCAGGGGCTCGCGAACCTCGTCAGCAACAGCTACGGCGACGTCGGCGAGAACGTGCCGCTGTCGAGCATCCGCGGCCAGGAGAACCTCCACATCCAGGCGGCGGGCGAGGGCATCGGCCTGTACTTCTCGAGCGGCGACAACGGCGACGAGTCGGCGGCCCTCGGCAGCGCCCAGCCGGACTTCCCGGCGTCGAGCCCGTGGGTGACCTCGGTCGGCGGTACCGCGATCGGCGTCGGCGCCGACGGCCGCAAGACGTTCGAGACCGGCTGGGGCGACGTCCTCGACCAGATCGTCAGCAGCGACCGCGGCGACGTGTACTCGACCCCGCTGCCCGGCGGCCTCGTCGGAGGCGGTGCCGGTGGTGGCCGCAGCACCCTCTTCGCGGAGCCCGCGTACCAGAAGGGCGTCGTGCCCTCCGGGCTCGCGAACGGCAACCGCGTCTCGCCGGACCTCGCGGCGCTCGCCGACCCGTACACCGGGTTCGCGATCGGCATCCGCCCGATCACGGACGACTCGACGCTCGCCACCGGTGACTTCGAGAACGAGACGTACGGCGGTACCTCGCTCGCGTCGCCGATCACCGCGGCGCTGTCGGCGCTCGTGCAGCAGTCCACGCACACGCGGCTCGGGTTCGCGAACCCGACGCTGTACGCGGCGGACAAGGCGGTGCCGGGTGCGTTCACCGACGTGCGCACGCCGTCGTCGCCGCTCGCCGTGGCGTACACGAGCGCCACGTCCGGCAAGGACTACCTCGTGACGCTCGACCACGACACCTCGCTCACCACGGCGCCGGGCTACGACGACGTCACCGGGCTCGGTGCGGTGTCCTTCTCGGGGATGACGCAGGCCGCGCGCCGCTGACGGCGGGTCGACGGACTGGAGGGACGGTGCGGGCTGGCGCCGTCCCTCCAGTCACGGCCGTCGCCCCGCTGGCGCGGTGCGCCGGTACCGGCTGGTGGGGCCCACCTCCAGTCACGGCCGTCGCCCCGCTGGCGCGGTGCGCCGGTACCGGCTGGTGCGGAGTGTGTGCGTCAGCGCCACCACGACGGGAACGACAGCACGATCGTGTCCACCAGCGCCCTCCGCGACCGGCGCGGACCCGCGAGCCACGCCTCGATCGCCCCGACGAAGCCCTGCGCGACGAACCCCGCGGCGACGTCGTCGAGGAGCTCCGGCCGTGCGGCGTCGAGCGACCGGATGTGCTGCGCGCTCGACACCGTGAAGTGCTCGACGAGCAGCCGGTGCAGCGAGCCGTCGTTCGGGTCGGGGAGTGCCTTGCCGTAGATGTCCCGGTGGGTCACCACGTGCTCGACGACGGCGTCGATGCCGCGCCGGGTGATGGCCGCGAGCTCGTCCGCACCCGCGCCCCGTGCGGCCGCGGTGCGACGGGCCTCGGCGTCGTCCTCGCGGATCCGGTCGAGCTCCGGGGTGAGGACGTCCGCCAGGAGCGACCCGGGCGACACGGCGTGCGAGTAGAACGTGGCGCGGTTGATGCCGGCGGCCCGGGTGACGTCGGCGACCGTGATCTCGGAGACCGGACGTGCGGCGGCGAGACGCATGATGGCGTCGCGCAGGGCAGCGGTCGTGTGCAGGATCCGGGCATCCACCATGACGCCCACCCCCTTCTGTTCCCATCGCTCGACCCCGTCGAGCAGTCCGACGGTACCGCATGCGCCGTGCCCGGACGGTCGCGGGAAGGTCACAACACGCGGGAGACCCACAGCGGGTGCATCGAGAGCGCTCACACGCCACGTAGGATGGTTCCGCGGCCGAATCGATTCGATCGGTGCCGCGATCACCTCCTCCCCGTTCCCCTCACCGTCGAAGGACCCCTGCTCGTGACCGCGCCCGCCACCACCGGTTCGCTCCGTGTCGTCCTGCACCCGGGAGACTCGCTCTCCCGCGGCCAGCGACTCGTCTACGTCTTCGTCCTGGGCGCCCTCACCGCGCTCGGGCCGTTCACGATCGACCTCTACCTGCCGGCGTTCCCGTCGATCAAGGAGCAGTTCGGCATCACGGACGGCGCGGTCCAGCTGACCCTCACCGCGACGACGCTCGGCTTCGCGATCGGGCAGCTGCTCGTGGGCCCGTGGAGCGACAAGGTCGGTCGCCGCCTCCCGCTCATCGTCGCCACGTCGGTGCACGTCGCGGCGTCGGTCGGCGCCGCGCTCGCGCCGAACGTCGAGGTGCTGGCCCTGTTCCGCGTCCTGCAGGGGATGGGGGCGTCGGCGGGTGGCGTCGTGGCGATGGCGACCGTGCGCGACCTGTTCGGCGGGAAGCCGCTCGTGCGGATGCTGTCCCGACTGGCGATGGTGAACGGGCTCGCGCCGATCCTCGCACCGCTCATCGGCTCCCAGATGCTCCGGTTCGTCAGCTGGCACGGTGTGTTCGTGTTCCTCGCCTGCTACGGCGGCGCGGTCGTGCTGGCGTCGGTCCTCCTCATCGTCGAGACGCTGCCGCCCGCGCGACGGCACGAGGCCGGCCACTCGTCGGTCGGGCAGCGGTACCGGGCGCTCTTCTCGGACCGCATCTTCGTCGGTGTCGCACTCATCGGTGCGATGGTCTTCAGCGGCCTGTTCTCCTACCTCAGCGCGTCCCCCTTCCTGTTCCAGGGCCTGTTCGGTCTCGACGCGCAGCAGTACGGTCTGCTGTTCGCCGTGAACTCCGTCGGTGTGGTCATCGGCGTGCAGGTGTCCTCGCGACTGGCCCAACGCGTCGGCCCGCAGTGGATCCTCGCGTGCTCGACGGCGACGCTGTTCCTCGCGGCGGTGGCGATCATCGTGCTCGACCAGCTCGGCGCCGGGCTCGTCGGGGTGCTCGTCCCGCTGTGGTTCTTCATCGCGGCCTGCGGGTTCTCGTTCCCGCTCGTCCAGGTGATCGGGCTCGCCGCGCACGGCAAGGAGGCCGGGACCGCCGCATCGCTCCTCGGCGCCCTGAACTTCGGTGTCGCCGGGATCATCTCGCCCGTCGTCGGCTGGATCGGCATCGCGACCGCAACGCCGATGGCCGCCGTGATGGCGTGCACGTCGACCGTCGCGATCCTGCTCCTGTGGTTCGTCGTCCGCCCGAGGACCGTGCCGGAACTGACGCACTGACCGATCCGTTCCACAGCGCGCGGGCCGTTCGTATGCTGAGCCCATGAGCGACGCGGTGGAGCAGGCCCGGGCGGCAGCGGCGGCGGCGAGGGCGGCCGCCGACGAGGCGCGGCGCCTCGCCGACGAGGCGGCGGCGCGAGCGGAGGAACTCGCCGCGGCCCTCGAGCGGGACGCCGCCGCGACGGCGGCAGCGGCCGGGCCGGTGCTCAGCGCCGACGCCGAACCGGCCGTCGCCGGATCGCCCGAGGCGGAGGGCCGGGAGGCGCGCCTCGCCCCCGACGCAGAGCCCGCGGTCGCGCAGTCGTCCGTCGCCGACGCGACCACGGAACCGTCCGGCGCGGTCCCGTCGACCGGCACCGTCCCTCCAGGCCCCGACGTCACCGCCGGCCCGCTCGGCGACGCGGCGGTCGCAGCGATCCGGACCGGGTACGAGGTCGACGGACGCGCACTGCAGCTCGGCGCCCTCGTGAACGGCGTGGCGCTGCCCGACGTGCAGGTGCGCATCCCGCTCGCGATGCTCAACCGCCACGGGCTCGTCGCGGGTGCCACCGGCACCGGGAAGACCCGGACGCTCCAGCTGCTCGCGGAGCAGATCGCCGGGGCGGGCGTCCCGGTGTTCGCGGTCGACGTCAAGGGCGACCTGTCCGGGGTGTCCGTTCCGGGCCGGTCGAACGACAAGCTCCTCGCACGCACCGCCGGGATCGGCCAGGACTGGCAGGGCGAGGCGAGTCCGGCCGAGTTCTACTCGCTCGGCGGTCGTGGGACGGGCGTCCCGATCCGTGCCACCGTGTCCGGGTTCGGATCGCTGCTGCTGTCGAAGGCGCTCGGGCTGAACGAGACGCAGGAGTCCTCGCTCGGCCTCGTGTTCCACTACGCCGAGCGTGCCGGGCTGGCGTTGGTCGACCTGTCCGACCTCCGGAGCGTGCTCACGTTCCTCGTGGGCGACGAGGGCAGGTCGGAACTCGCCGGGCTCGGTGGGCTCTCGAAGCAGACCGTGGGCGTGATCCTCCGCGAGCTCGTCGCGTTCGCCGACCGTGGCGCCGAGGACTTCTTCGGCGAGCCCGAGATCGACACCCGCCTGTTCCTCCGCACCGCATCGGACGGCCGGGGGATCATCAGCCTGCTCGAGGTCCCGGCCGTGCAGGACCAGCCCGAGGTCTTCTCGACGTTCCTGATGTGGCTGCTCGCCGACCTGTTCAACGAGCTCCCCGAGGTGGGGGACCAGGAGACGCCGAAGCTCGTCTTCTTCTTCGACGAGGCACACCTGCTGTTCCGCGACGCGTCGAAGGACTTCCTCGACCAGGTCGTCCGGACGGTCCGGCTCATCCGTTCGAAGGGCGTCGGGGTCTTCTTCGTCACCCAGACGCCGAAGGACCTGCCGAACGACGTCCTCGCCCAGCTCGGGTCACGGATCCAGCACCAGCTCCGGGCGCACACGCCGGAGGACGCGAAGGCGCTGCGTGCGACGGTGTCGACGTACCCGACGAGCGACTACGACCTCGCCCGGGTGCTGACGTCGCTGGCGACCGGCGAGGCGATCGTCACGGTGATGAACGAGGACGGGGCCCCGACACCGGTCGCGTGGACGCGTCTGCGCGCACCGGAGGGGTCGATGGACGCCGTGCCGGCAGCCGACCTGGAGGCGCGGGTGCGGTCCTCGCCGCTGCTCGCCACCTACGGCACCCGGCTGGACCCCGACTCGGCGCGCGAGGTGCTCGCCCGTCGGATGGAGTCCGCTGCCGCCGCGGGCGAGCCGGAGGAGCAGGAGGCTCGGGGGCGGGCGTCGGCGCAGGACGAGTACGAGCGGGCGCAGCGCGAGTTCGAACGTGCCGAGCGCGCGGCCGAGGAACGGCGGGCGAAGCGTGCGGCGTCGAGGACGACGTCGTCGCGCCGCGCGGAGGACCCGCTGTCGGACCTGCTCGGGTCGGACCTCGGCGGCACGATCGCCAAGGAGGTCGTGCGCGGGATATTCGCGACGCTGCGCCGGCGTCGCTGAGCGGGGTCAGCCGCCGATCAGACCGGCGGTCTCGACGGCGAGCAGCCCGGCGACGACGACGACCGCGAGCGCCCCGACGACGACGGTCGCCGCGCGGTGCTCGTACCACGCACGGCTCGCCGGCCAGCGGCGCGCGAACTCGCGGGACGGCACGGGGCGGGGCTCGTCGCGGACCCGCACGCCGAGCGCGTCGACGATGCGGTCGATCCCGCCGTCGCCCCAGGTGTCGGACCGCAGGCGGAACAACGGCGCCCCGTCGGCGTCGACGGCCACGAGCTCCCGGTTCGTCCGCTCCACGGCACTGCCGTAGGTCGTCGCCCGCACGAGTCCGTGCACCCGCTCGCGTGCGACACGGCGGTTCGCGGTGAGGACGCCGCGCAGCGTCACCCCGTCGCTGTCCACGCCGACGAACGCCGTCGCGAGGCGGACGAACACGGCACCGACGACGACGGCCAGGAGGATCACCACACCGGCGATGACGGGCCAGAGCTGCAGGGGGAGTGAGACCCAGACCAGGGCGACCGCGAGCGGCACGGCGGAGAACACGACGCTGAGGATCGTCGACCGCACCAGCGACCGGCGTGGCCGGAGGACCACGTCGTACACGGTGGTGCGCGGGCGAGCGGTCGCCGTCGCCGTCAGGTCCCCCACGTGGGCTCCTCACCCCTCGGGTGCGCAGGCGCGGTCGAGGGACCGCTCCGCGAGCGACGCCCCTGCCGCTCCGTGCACCGTGGCCGGCCCGTCCCGGGGCCGTCCGTGCGGTGAGTCTAGGGGACGTCGGGGTGTCGAGGACAGCCCGTTCCACCCCCGATCGCGCACCGCGGACGGATTCTTGGCTGACGGGGTGCAGCGGGGTCCGCCGTGCGGGGGACCGACCGGACGCGAAGAGCCCCGGGACCGATGGTCCCGGGGCTCTCGTCGCTGCGGAGAATGGGGGATTCGAACCCCCGAGGGCTTGCACCCAACACGCTTTCCAAGCGTGCGCCATAGGCCACTAGGCGAATTCTCCTGGCGCCACCTCGCGGCGACGACACCCCATGGTACAGGTCTTCCGGGGTGTGGATGACCACACGCGTCCACAGGCCGTCGCGCTCCCAGATGTCACGACAAACGCGCGGCTACCCTGGACCCGTGTCGACCCGCATCTACATCACGTCAGCAGAAGGACACACGGGCAAGAGCACCGTCGCCCTCGGCGTCCTCGAGACCCTCGCACGGTCCGTCGGTCGGGTCGGGGTGTTCCGGCCGGTCGCGCGGTCGGTGGACGAACCCGACTACGTGCTCGAGCTGCTGCTCCAGCACACCGCGGTCGGTGTCTCGTACGACGACGCGATCGGCGTCACCTACGACGACGTGCACGCGGACCCGGACGCGGCACTCGCCACGATCGTGACGCGGTTCGCCCAGGTCGAGCGGCAGTGCGACGCGGTCGTGGTCCTCGGGTCCGACTACACCGACGTCGGCAGCCCGACGGAGCTGTCGTTCAACGCGAAGGTCGCCGTCAACCTCGGTGCTCCCGTGCTGCTCGTGCTCGGCGGACGCGACGCCGCCGAGCGGGACGCCCGCACCCCGGAGGACATGGCGCAGGTGGCGGACGTCACGACGAGCGAGCTCCGTGCGGCGCACGCCCAGCTGTTCGGCGTCATCGTGAACCGCGCCGACCCGGACGCCCTCGCCGCGATCGTGTCCAGCGTCGAGCGGGCCGTGCACGACGACCACCCGGACCTGCCGGTGTGGGCGATCCCCGAGGACCGCGTCCTCGTCGCGCCGACCGTGCGCGCCCTGCTCCAGGCCACGGGTGCCACGCTCGTCCGCGGCGACGAGGCCCTGCTCGACCGTGAAGCCCTGGGCACGGTCGTCGCCGGCATGAGCATGGAGAACGTGCTCCCGCGGCTCATCGAGGGCGGCATCGTCGTCGTGCCCGGCGACCGCAGCGACGTGCTCATCGCGACGCTGCTGGCGAACCAGTCGGAGACGTTCCCGAGCCTGGCCGGCGTGATCCTCAACGGCGGGTTCGAGACCGCGCCCCAGATCTCCCGGCTGCTCGAGGGGCTGTCGAGCTCGCTGCCGATCGCGCGCAACGAGCTCGGCACCTACGACACGGCGCTGCGCATCACCCAGACCCGCGGCCGTCTCGCGGCGGACTCCCCGCGGAAGGCGGACCTGGCGCTCGCGCTGTTCGAGCAGCACGTCGACGCCGACGCGCTCCGCGACCGTCTGCAGCTCACCCCGTCCGGCGTCGTGACCCCGCTCATGTTCGAGCACGGGCTGCTCGACCGGGCGCGCGGCTACGGCAAGCGCATCGTGCTGCCCGAGGGGGACGACGACCGCATCCTCCGGGCCGCCTCGACCCTGCTGCAGCGCCAGGTGTGCGAACTGACCATCCTCGGCGACCCCGCGGCGATCCGGTCCCGGGCGACCGAGCTCGGCCTCGACCTCGACGCCGCTCAGCTCGTCAGCCCCTTCGACCCCGAGCTCCGCGAGCGCTTCGCCGAGGAGTACACGAAGCTCCGCGCCCACAAGGGCATGAGCATCGAGCTGGCGCGGGACACCGTGACCGACGTGTCGTACTTCGGCACGCTCATGGTCCAGCTCGGACTCGCCGACGGCATGGTCTCGGGGGCGAAGCACACGACCGCGCACACCATCCGGCCGTCGTTCGAGATCATCAAGACCCGCCCCGAGACCTCCATCGTGTCGAGCGTGTTCCTCATGGCCCTCGCCGACCGCGTCCTGGTGTACGGCGACTGCGCGGTCATCCCCGACCCGACGAGCGAGCAACTCGCCGACATCGCGATCTCGTCGGCGGAGACCGCCATGCAGTTCGGCATCGACCCGCGGGTGGCGATGCTGAGCTACTCGACCGGCGACAGCGGCTCCGGCGCGGACGTCGACAAGGTGCGCGCGGGGACCGCCTTCGTGCGGGAACGCCGCCCCGACCTCCTCGTCGAGGGGCCGATCCAGTACGACGCCGCTGCCGACCCCACCGTGGCGCGCACGAAGATGCCCGACTCCCCGGTGGCCGGGCGTGCGACGGTGTTCATCTTCCCCGACCTCAACACGGGCAACAACACGTACAAGGCCGTGCAGCGCTCGGCCGGCGCCGTCGCGATCGGACCGGTGCTGCAGGGGCTGCGCAAGCCGATCAACGACCTCTCCCGCGGCGCCCTCGTCGGCGACATCGTCAACACGGTCGCGATCACCGCGATCCAGGCCGGCACCGCCTCCGACGCGGGCTGACCGCAGCACCCGCACCGCGCCTCCCGTCCGGCCCACCAGGCCACGAACAGAAAGCGACACCACCAGTGACCGCAGCGCTCGTCGTGAACTCGGGTTCGAGTTCGTTCAAGTACCAGCTCATCGAGCTCGAGGGGGAGCGCACGCTCGCCTCCGGGCTCGTCGAGCGCATCGGCGAGTCGACGGGGGCGTGGAAGCACACCAACGCCCTCACCGGCGAGTCCTCGTCGAACGACTCGGCGGACGTCCCCGACCACGCGGCGGGCTTCCAGGCGATGATCGACGCCTTCGGCAAGGTCGGGCCCTCGTTCGACGAGTACCCGCCCGCCGTCGTCGGACACCGGGTCGTGCACGGCGGCACCCTGTTCGACCGGGCGACGATCGTCACCGACGACGTGGAACGGCAGATCGACGACCTGTCGACCCTCGCACCGCTGCACAACCCCGCGAACCTCGAGGGCATCCGGGCGGCGAAGCAGGTGTTCCCGGACGTGCCGCAGGTCGCGGTCTTCGACACCGCCTTCCACCAGACGATGCCGCCGCACGCGTACACCTACGCGATCCCGGCCGACCTCGCCGCCGCGCACGGGATCCGCCGGTACGGCATGCACGGCACGAGCCACAAGTACGTCTCCGAGCAGGCCGCGGTGTTCCTCGGCCGTCCGCTCGCCGAGCTCAAGACGATCGTGCTGCACCTCGGCAACGGCGCCTCGGCGGCAGCGATCGACGGCGGCCGATCGATCGAGACCTCGATGGGCCTCACGCCGCTCGAGGGGCTCGTGATGGGGACCCGCTCCGGGGACCTCGACCCCGCGGTCCTCATCCACCTCCACCGTGAGGCCGGCATGTCGTTCGACGAGCTCGACACCATGCTCAACAAGCAGTCCGGGCTGCTCGGGCTCACCGGCAACGGGGACATGCGCGACGTCCAGGACGCCGCACTCCACGGCGACGACGAGGCCGAGGCGGCGCTCGCCGTGTACCGGCACCGCATCCGCCGCTACGTCGGGGCCTACACCGCGCAGCTCGGCGGCCTCGACGCGGTCGTCTTCACCGCGGGCGTCGGGGAGAACAACGCGCTGCTGCGTCGACGGGTGCTCGCGGGTCTGGAACACCTCGGGATCGAGGTCGACCCGGACCGGAACGAGCTCGCATCACGCGACGCGCGGCGCATCTCCACCGACGGCTCGCGCGTCGCGGTGCTCGTCATCCCGACCAACGAGGAGCTCGAGATCGCCCGGCAGTCGGCCGCGGTCGCCCTCAGCTGAGGGCGGCCAGCGCCGCCTGGATCGGCGAGTCACCACTGGTGACCTCGAACTGGACCCCCACGGCGGCGTCGTCGAGGAGCGCGTGCAGCACGACCGCGGCGACGTCGGCGCGGGGGATCGACCCGCGGGGGACGGTCCGCCCGACGTCGATCGTGCCCTGCGGCGGCGTGTCGACCAGGGCACCCGGGCGCACGATCGTCCAGCGCAGGTTGCGGGCACGCAGGTTCGCGTCCGCCTCGGCCTTGGCGCGCAGGTAGACCTGGAAGACGTCCGCCTCGCTCCTGGCGGGCACCACCGCACGCTCGGCGTCGTACGAGTCCGCGGCCATGGCCGAGACCATCACGTAGCGGCTGATCCCGACCCGTTCGGCGGCGTCGGCGAGCAGGATCGCACCGTCGCGGTCGACCGTCAGCTTGCGCTCGGCGCCGCTGCCCGGACCGGCTCCCGCGGCGAACACCACCGCGTCGACCCCGCGGAGCCGCAGCGCGAGTTCGTCGTCGTCGAGCTGCTCGAGGTCCGCGACGATGGCCGTGCCGCCCTGTTGCTCGACGTCGGCGACGTGGGCGGGGTTGCGGACGATGGCGACGGCGTCGTGCCCGGCGTCGGTGACCAGACGGGTGAGGTGCAGGGCGATCTTGCCGTGTCCTCCGGCGATGGCGATCTTCATGTGTCCGATCTTGCCCGCCGCGTCCGGTAGACTTCCAGGCGGCTCCTCACGTGACGCCATCCAGGCCAACTCCCCCAGGGCGGAAACGCAGCAAGGGTAACCGGGCTCTGGCGGGTGCGTGAGGAGTCTTTTTCGTCCGCGCTTGCGGACATCGACCTGATCGTGTGCAAAGATCACCCCCAGGAACTCCCAACCAGGGTTCCTGCCCCTCCACCGCCTCACCAGCGGGGGAGTCCTTCCGGATCAGGTGGCGGGTTCGCCCGCCAGGAAAAGAGACACGCATGCGCAGGCACGTGTCGCTGCGGGGTACCCGTGTACCCACGACGGCGGGCGACTGGACACGACGGATCATCGGTGCTGGCGGCCGGGCTCGACGACGAGCACCGGGCGATCGGCGTCTCCTCCTGCGCAGCGGCGTCGTCGCCACGGTGACGGCGTTGATCGCCGCCACCGTGGCGATCCAACCCGCCGCTGCGGCCCAGACCGACGTCTCCGAGGCCGAGGGCGTGCTGCTGAGCGGCTCGGGCATCGTGGACCTGGACGGCATCGCGCAGCTCGGCGGTGCGTACTCGGCGCGCGGTGCGACCACGGGTGGCGGGACCACGAACCAACCCCTCGACCTGACCGCCCTCGACGCCGTCGGGGTGGACCTGGGGAACGACATCGACCTCCTCGGGCAGAACGGCATCCTCACCCTCGGCGTCGACGGACAGTACGCCACGACCTCGGCGAACGGCGCCACGGCGTCGTCCGGACTGCTCACCAACGACGGTGGGATCGGCGTCGGCACGGGCAGCGGCACCGGGGCGGCGACACTGGACCTCAACCCGCTCTTCGGTCGCGTCGGTGCGGACACCACGGTGCTCTCGAACGCGCAGCTCCAGATCGGCGCGCTCGCTTCGACCCTCTCCGCCACCCGCGGGGCATCCGTCACGACCACCAGCGACTACCGGATCGCCGGCGCGGACCTCCAGCTGACGAGCCCCGCGGTCCAGGGCCTCACGGCCTCGCTCCGCGACCAGCTCCGATCCGTCTCCAGCTCCGTGAACGGCGTCTTCGGCACCGGCGGCGCGCTGCAGGGCACCACCGGCACCGTCACCACCCAGATCCAGACGCTGCTCCGCCAGGCACTGCTCGGCACGGTGAACGTCAGCGGGACCAACATCACCGCGAACGTGGACCTGAACCTCGACGACACGTTGACGCAGGTGCTCCAGCGACCGCTCACCGACGGCGCCGTCACGATCACCCCGTCGACGGGCGCGATCACCGTGGACCTCGACGAGCTCACGACGCTCAACGACCAGCCGGCGAACACCCCGGTGCTGACCGCCGCGGCCGTCGACTCGATCAACCGGAGCATCACCACGATCCTCGGCACGCAGCTGCCCACGGCGCTGCAGACCGCCGTGGTCAACACGATCGACTCCACCGCCGTGCGTGTCGACGTGACCACGAACGCGACGGTGCTCGGGCAGCCCGCAGCGGCGCTCGGACTGCAGATCGACACCACCCTCGGGGCGCTCGCCGGCACCGCGACCGCCACGCCCACCGTCACCTCTTCGGGCAGCCTGGCCGGGCTGCCCCTGCCGCTCGGCACCGTGCTCGCGCCGGTCGTCAGCGGCACCATCGTGCCGACGCTGCAGACGGCGCTGCGCCCGGTCATCGGTGGCACGGCGCTCGCTCAGCTCGGCACGACGCTGACGAACACGACCACCGCGGTGGCGACGGCGCTGTCGCCGGTCGTGCTCCTCCTCCGCCAGGTCATCGACCTCACCGTGAACGCGCAGGACACCACGACCGGGTTCCGGGACGCGCGGGGCTACGACCCGGGCTCGCGGAGCGTGCACGCCCTGCGGCTGTCGATCCTGCCGGGGCCGGACGTCGCGACGGTCGACCTCGCGACCTCGACGGTCCGGGCGACGGCGTTCGCCCCGCTGAGCATCGCCGCGCCGACCGCGAACCAGGTGTTCAGCGTGCCGACGGTGTCCTCGACCCGCAGCGTGACGGTGAGCGGCGCGGGCGAGCCCGGAGCCACCGTCGCCGTGGGCATCGGTGGCGGCAGGACCGGCACCGCCACCGTCGCCGCGAACGGCACGTGGACGACGACGATCGCGAACGTCCCCACCGGCACGTACACCGCCACCGCGACGCAGACCGTCGGCGGGACCGCGGCCGGCACCGCGACGCAGGCGTTCTCGGTCGTCGCGCAGCAGCCGCTGACGATCGCGACCCCGACCACCGGGCAGACCTTCACCACCACCGGCACCACGGCGGCGGTGACGCTCACCGGCACCGCCACCCCGGGCGCGCGCATCGACGTCGACCTCGGCGGAGGAGTGACCGCGACCGGCACGGCCGACGACACCGGAGCGTGGAGCATCCAGGTGCCGCAGGTCCCGATCGGCGCCCAGACCGCGAGCGTCACACAGACCGTGGGCGACAGCACCTCGGCAGCGGTCGCGCGGGCGTTCCGCGTCGTCGCCGCCGCCGGTCTCACGGTCGACAGCCCGACGGCGGACCAGGACTTCGCCCTCGCCGGCGACGCCCGCGACATCCCGTTCTCCGGGTCCGCGCAGCCCGGGGCCCGCGTGGACGTCGACCTCGGAGGCGGCCGTACGGCGACCACCACCGCGAACGCGGGCGGCAGCTGGTCGACCACGGTCGGCGACGTGCCTGCGGGGGAGTACACCGCGAGCGTGACGCAGACCGTGGGGTCGTCGACGAGCAGCCCGGTGACGCGTGACTTCACGGTCACGGCGGCCCCCGCGCTGACGATCACCGCGCCGGAGGACGGCAGCACCATCACCGTCGCCGATGCCACCTCGACCACGCCCGTGACGGTGTCCGGCGCCGCGGCGCCCGGCGCGCAGGTGACGGTCGGCATCGGCGGGTCGTTCACCGCGACGGTGACGGCGAACGGCTCGGGTGACTGGGCCGCGACGTTCCAGGGCGTCCCGGTCGGCCCGCGGACGGCGACGGCGACGCAGACCGTCGGCGGCACCACCTCGGCCCCGGTCACGCGGGACTTCACGATCGCCGCAGGTGACCCGATCGCCATCTCGTCCCCGGCCCCCGGTGCGACGGTGACCGTCCTGGACGCGGACAGCACGACCGACCTCGACCTCACGGGCACCGCGGAACCGGGTGCCGCCGTCGCGATCTCCCTCGGCGGCGGCCACACGGCGACGGCCACCACGAACGACGACGGGCAGTGGGCGGCGACGGTGCCGGACCTCCCGGTCGGCCGGTACACGATCGCGGCGACCGAGACCGTCGGCGGCACCACCTCGCCCGCGGTCCGGCAGGTCGTGACCGTCGCCCCGGCCGCCGGACTCGTCGTGACGACACCGGCGCAGGGCACGACGACCGACGTCGCCACCGACGCGTCGACCATCGACGTGACCGTGTCGGGGACCGCACAGCCCCGAGCGGACGTCAGCGTCGTCCTCGACGGCACGAGCGACCCCGTCACCACCACCGCGGGCGCGGACGGCCGCTGGTCGGTGACCCTGCCGGACGTCGGGACGGGGGACCACACCGCGAGCGTCACGCAGACCGTCGCGGGCCGGACCTCCGCGCCGGTCGACCGGGACTTCACGATCGCGGTCGGTGACGACCTCGTCATCGACTCCCCGACCGACGCCCAGCAGGTGCCGGCCGGTCCCGACGACACCGCCGGCGTGGTCGTGCGTGGCACCGCCGATCCCGGCGCCGCGGTCGCGGTGACGGTCGACGGGGGCCAGCCGGTCGACGTCGTGGCCGACGCCTCGGGCAACTGGTCCACCGACCCGGTCGAGCTCGCCGTGGGACAGCACACCGTCGAGGCCGTGCAGACCGTGAACGGCACGACGGGTCCCACGGTCACGCGCGACTTCACCGTGGTGCCCGGGACCGCGATCACGATCGACTCGCCGGCCGTGGGCTCGCGGTTCGTCGTGGTCGACGGCGACGCCACCGCGACCGTGCCGATCTCGGGCACGGCGGAGCCGGACGCCGCCGTCACGGTGTCGCTCGGGCCGGACACGCAGTTCACCACGAACGCGAACGGCGCGGGCGCCTGGACCGTCGACGCGACCGGGCTCGCACCGACCGGCACCTACACCGTGAACGCCAGCCAGAGCGTCGAGGGCACGGTCACCACCGCGATCCCGACGACGTTCGAGGTCGTCACGGCGGAGCCGGTCGCGATCACGTCCCCGAGCACGGCGCCGATCCTCGTCGCAGGGCCGGACGTGCAGCGGGACGTGACCGTGACCGGGACGGGCCAGCCCGGCGCCTCGGTCTCGGCCACGACGGACGGCGCCCCGGACCAGCAGACCACGGTCCGTGCCAACGGCACCTGGTCGGTGACCTTCCCCGACCTCGGGGTGGGCCCCCACCCCGTCGCCGTGGACCAGACGCTGCCCGGGACCGTCTCGACCCCGGCCACCTCGGACCCGGTGACCCGCACGGTCACGATCGCGCCCGCGGACGCGGTGACCGTCACCGCTCCCGCGGCGGACGACGTGCTCCTCGTGCCGGACCCCGACGCCACCCGCGACGTCACCGTGACCGGCACCGCCGAGCCCGGTGCCCCGGTGACGGTGCGACTCGGCGACGCCCGGCTGGACACCACGGCGGACGGCGACGGTGACTGGACCGTCACGTTCGACGGCGTCGGTGTCGGCGACCCGACGCTCACCGCGACCCAGACGGTCGGCGGCACCAGCGCCTCCAGTCCGGACCGGACGGTCACGGTGCGTGCCGGGACCGCGCTCACGCTGACCACCCCCGCGGACGGCGACGTCCTGACCGTCGCGGACGCGTCGGGCACGGCGGACGTCCGCGCGGCGGGCCGCGCAGAGGCCGGCGCCGTCGTCACGGTGACGCTGTCGACCGGGGACACCGCCGACGTGACCGCGGAGCCCGACGGCAGCTGGCAGACCACGTTCGAGGACGTGCCCGTGGGCGACCACACCGTCCGTGCGACGCAGGTCGTCGGCGGGCAGACCTCGGAACCGGTGACCGCCCGGGTCTCCGTCCGAGCCGGTGCGCCGCTCACGGTGACGACCCCGGCGCGCGCCACGACGGTCACGGTCGCCGACGACGCGGCCACGGCCGACGTGCCGTTCGCGGGCACCGGCGAGCCGGGCGCGACGGTGCGGGTCGACCTCGGCGACGGCGGGACGGCGTCCGCTCCCGTCGGCGCCGACGGGAAGTGGACGACCACGGTCACGGACGTGCCCACGGGTTCGTGGACGGCCGAGGTCACCCAGTCGGTGAACGGCACCACGAGCGCGCCGGTCGGACGACCGGTCTCCGTCGTCGCGGCTGCCGACCTCACCGTCCGCCAGCCCGGCGACGACCCGATCACGGTCGCCGACCGGGACGCGACCACCACCGTCACGGTCGCCGGTGACGCCCAGCCGGGTGCCACGGTCACGGTGACGGTCGACGACGGCGACCCGGTCCGCGTCACGGCGGGCGGCGACGGCTCGTGGAGCGTCCGCGTCCCCGACCTCGGGGTCGGCACGCACGACGTCTCCGTCACGCAGACCGTCGACGGTTCCACCTCGACCACCCCGGTCGAGTCGTCGTTCACCATCCGCCCCGGGGCCCCTGTCGTGGTCACCGAGCCGACCGCGGGCCAGGAGTACCTGGTCGCCGGCGAGGGCGCGACGACCACCGTGGACGTCAGCGGCACGGCCGAGCCCGGCGCGACCGTCGTCGTCGACCTCGGTGGCGGACGCAGCGAGTCCACCACCGTCGCCACCGACGGCAGGTGGTCCGTGTCCGTTCCCGACGTCCCCGCCGGCGCACCCACGGTCAGCGTGACGCAGCGCATCGGCGACACCGTCTCGGCGCCGGTCACGGTCGGCGTCCGGGTGGGCGTGGCGGATCCGATCACCATCGCGACACCGGCCGACGGCTCGACGCTGCGCGTCGCGCAGCGGGACTCCGTCGCCACCGTCACCGCGAACGGGGCCGCCCAGACGGGCGCCACGGTGCGGGTCTCGATCGACGGGGGAGACCCGCAGACGGTGACGGTGACCGGCGCCGGGACGTGGTCGGTCAACCTCGAGGGCGTCGGGACCGGACAGCACACCGTCCGCGCCACCCAGACCGTCGACGGATCGACCTCGGCGGAGGTGGCCACGACCTTCACGGTCGCGCCGGGCACCGCGCTGACGGTGGACAGCCCCGCCGACGGCGACACCGTCACGGTGCCTGCCGGCACGACCAGCGCCCCGCTGCCGGTCAGCGGCGCGGGTCAGGCGGGCGCCACCGTCCGGATCGTCGTCGACGGTGCCGAGCCGGTCGACGTCCCGGTCGACACCGACGGACGGTGGTCCACCGAGATCCCCCGTCTCGGCGTGGGCGACCACACGGTGGTCGTCACGCAGGTCGTGAACGGCACGGTCTCGTCGCCGATCCGACGCGACGTCACGGTCGAGACGGCGGCGATGGACGCCATCGTCGTCACCACGCCGGCGAACGGCACCGCCTTCCGGGTGCTCGGCGGGAGCACCGACGTCCGGGTGGCCGGCGTCGCGGCGCCCGGCGCGGCGATCTCCGTCCGTGTCGACGGCGGCACCCCGGTCACGACGACGGCGAACGGCGACGGGACCTGGGCGGTGACCGTCCCGGCGGTCGGAACGGGTTCGCACACGATCACGGCGTCCGAGACCGTCGCGGGCACGACGACCGACGCCCCGGCGGTCGGCTTCTCAGTCGCTCCGGCCGCTCCGGTCCGGGTGACGAGCCCGACCGACGGCCAGGTCGTCCCGATCACGGGCGGCACGGCGTCGATCCCGGTGAGCGGGACGGCAGAGCCCGGAGCGACGGTCTCGGTGGACATCGCCGGCCGGACCGCGAGCACGACCGCGGGCGCGGACGGCTCCTGGACCGTCACCGTGGGGGACGTGCCGCCGGGCACGAGGACCGTGTCCGTCACCGAGACCGTCGGCGGCGTCACCTCGGACCCGGTCACGAGCTCGGTGCGGATCGTCGTGGCGCAGCCGACCGACGTGACGATCACGAGCCCGGCGCCGGGTCAGCTGATCCCCGCGACGGGCACGGGTGACACCGGGACCTTCACGGTGACCGGGCACGCCACGCCGGGAGCGCTGGTGACGGTTCGCCTGTCGACCGGACAGGTCCGGACGGCGACGGCCGACGCGAACGGGAACTGGAGCGTCACGTTCGACCGGGTGCCCGAGGGCGACTGGACGATCGAGGCCTCGCAGTCCGTGAACGGCACCACGACGGTCTCGCAGCCGGTGGCGGTCGTGGTCGCGGCGGTCGACCCGCTCGCGATCACCTCGCCGACGCCGGGCGCGCACCAGACGGCACCGGCCGGCGGCACCGTCGACTGGCGGGTGACCGGCACGGCCGAGCCCGGGGCCACCGTGACGGTGGTCGCGGACGACGGCACGCCGGTCACGACGACCGCGGGTGACACCGGAGCGTGGGCGGTGGTGCTGCGGCTCGCCGTGGGACGGCACACGATCCGTGTGACGCAGACCGTGGCGGGTGCCACGTCGGCGGTGCAGTCGGTCGCCGTGGTGGTCGACGCCGCAGACCCGGGTGACCCCGGAACGCCGGGCACTCCGAGCACGCCGGGCACGCCGGGCGCGCCGGGGACCCCCGGCACGCCTGGGCTCCCGGGCTCGCCGGGCGCACCGGGCACGGGCGGCGGCACCGGGACCGGTGTCGGGACGGCCTCCGGACCGGGTGGCCTCGCCTTCACCGGCGCCGACATCGCTCCGCTCGCCGGTGCGGCCGGTGGCCTGGTGGTCCTCGGGTTCCTCCTGCTCGGCCTGTCCCGTCTGGCCCGCGGCATCCGCCGCCGCGGACGCGCCTGACCCATCGCTGGACACGCACCGCGCCTCCCGTCCGTCACCTGCACGGACGGGAGGCGCGGTGCCGTCCGGCCGCGGACCGCACTGCCCACAGGTGCTCGCGACGGGCGCTCGGGTGTCGGTCGTCCCGGCTACCCTTGGGGGCGTGGTCACCGCCCTGTATCGCCGTTACCGGCCCGAGAACTTCGCCGAGCTGATCGGACAGTCGCAGGTGACGGATCCGCTCCGGACCGCCCTGCGCACGAACCGGGTGAACCACGCGTACCTGTTCAGCGGGCCGCGCGGGTGCGGCAAGACGACCTCCGCGCGCATCCTGGCGCGCTGCCTCAACTGTGCCGAGGGCCCCACCGACACCCCGTGCGGCGTCTGCCCGAGCTGTGTCGAACTCGCGCGCGGCGGCGGTGGCTCGCTCGACGTCATCGAGATCGACGCGGCCAGCCACAACGGCGTCGACGACGCGCGCGACCTCCGCGACCGCGCGGTGTTCGCACCGGCGCGCGACCGCTACAAGATCTTCATCCTCGACGAGGCCCACATGGTCACGCCGCAGGGCTTCAACGCGCTGCTCAAGCTGGTCGAGGAACCGCCGGAGCACGTCAAGTTCATCTTCGCGACGACCGAGCCCGAGAAGGTCATCGGCACCATCCGGTCCCGCACCCACCACTACCCGTTCCGGCTCGTCCCGCCCGCGGCGATGCTCGAGTACGTCGAGCAGCTCTGCCAGCAGGAGTCGGTGTCGGTCGCGCCCGGGGTGCTGCCCCTCGTCGTCCGCGCCGGCGGTGGTTCCGTGCGTGACACCCTGTCGTTGCTCGACCAGCTCATGGCGGGCAGTGAAGACGGTGCGATCGCGTACGAACGAGCGGTCGCGCTCCTCGGCTACACGGACGCCGCCCTCCTCGACGACGTCGTGGATGCGCTCGCCGTTGCCGACCCGGCGTCGGCGTTCGCCGCGATCGACCGCGTGGTGCAGACCGGGCAGGACCCGCGGCGCTTCGTGGAGGACCTGCTCGAGCGCCTGCGCGACCTGATCGTCGTCGCGGCGACGAACGAGAGCGCCGCCGCGGTGCTGCGCGGCGTCTCGCCGGAAGAACTTGACACCATGACCCGCCAGGCCGGGGTGTTCGGGGCGACCGGCCTGTCCCGCGCGGCGGACATCGCGAACAAGGCCCTCACCGAGATGACCGGGGCGACCTCACCGCGACTCCACCTCGAGCTGATGACCGCACGGATGCTCGTGCCCGAAGCCGACGACACCCAGCGTGGTGCCCTCGCCCGGGTGGAGCGGCTCGAACGCCGCATCGGTGTCGGGGACGCCGGTGGGCACCAGGCCGGACCGGAGACCCTCCCCGTGTCGGCGCCGGCACCGCGGGCGGCGTCCGCACCGGCCCCGGCCCCGGCGCCCGCCCCGGCAGCGTCCGCACCGGCGGCATCTGGGCCGGCGGCGTCCGCACCGGCGGTGTCCACCGGATCGGACTCCGCGCCGGAGCCCAGCCAGCCGGTCGACCCGGGCGCCGCCGCGCGTGCGGCGGCGGCATCGTGGGCTGCGGCCGTGCCGAGCGCGCCCGAAGCGCCGGCGGAGCAGCAGGCGGCAGCGCCGTCCGGGGCGGCCAACGCCTCCTCCACGGGGCAGGGCACCGTCGCCGGCGACGAACCGGCCGTGCGTCCGGTCGGGGCCGTCGGCTTCCAGCAACTGCGCGACGCGTGGCCGCAGATCGTCGAGCACGTCCAGCGGTCGAAGCGCTCCGCGTGGTCGGTCGTGGTCACCGCGCAGGCGACCGCGCTGCGCGACGACGTGCTCACCCTGACGTTCCCCAGCCAGCAGGACGTTGCCTCCTTCAAGGAGATGACCGACCCCGCCACGAGCGTGAGCGAGCTCCTGCGGTCGGCCATCGTCGACGTGCTCGGCCTGCGGGTGAAGTTCGTCGCGCGCGGGCCGGGCGCACCGGGGCAGCAGTCCGCCCCGCCGCGGCAGGCCCCCGCCGACCAGCAGCGCGCGACTGCCCGGCAGCGGCCGGCGTCCCGACCGCAGCCGGCCGAGGCGCAGACGGCCCCGACGCCGCCGACGACGCAGCCCGCCGCAGGCGCTGCGCCCGGCACACCGGCGGGCTCCGGCACGCAGGCGGGCTCCGGCACGCAGGCCGGGCAGGGCGCTGCTGCTCCGGCCGCTGTCGCTCCGGCCGCGCCAGCTGCTGCGCCGTCCGCACCCGGGCGTCAGGACGCGCCGGATCGCGCCCCGGCCGCTCCTGCGGAAGCCGCCCGGTCCGACGCGGCCACGGGCGGCCGGTCGTCGGCGCAGCCCCCGACGCCGGCGTCCGACGGCCCCGCCGCGGAACCCAGCGCGCCCGTCACGGAGTGGGCCGTCGCGGCGATCCCCGCCACCGACCCCACCGCCGGTGCGGTGCCGGAGCACGTCGAGCCGTCCTGGTCTGCCCCGTTCGGCACCACCGACACGGGCGAGCCGGTCGCGCCCGCGCCGATCCTGTCGGACCCCCGCGCGGACGCCGCGCTCGCCGCGCAGCTGCGTCCCGCCTCCGCGCTGTCCGGGCAGCCTGCACAGCAGACGCCCGCGGCCGGACCGGCGGCCGTCGGCTCGCCGGCGCCGGACGTCCCCGTCGACGACTACCCGCTCGACGACGACCCCTACGGTGACGGCGACCCGTACCCGGACGCCCAGGCCGCACCGGCTCCCGCCCCGCAGGCGAGCGTCGTGCTCGCCACCCCGAGCGCACAGGTGCCGGCGCCGGGACGTCCGGCCGCACCGAGCCCCCAGGTCAGGCGTACGCCCGTGGCCGGCCGCTACGGCGAGGCCGTCGTCCGTGAGATCCTGAACGCCCAGTTCATCGAGGAGACCTCCCTCCACGAGGAAGGCGCCTGATGTACGACGGCATCGTGCAGGACCTCATCGACGAGTTCGGTCGTCTGCCCGGCATCGGGCCGAAGTCGGCGCAGCGGATCGCGTTCCACATCCTCCAGACGGAGTCGTTCGACCCGTCGCGGCTGTCCGAGCTCCTGGCAGAGGTGAAGGAGAAGGTCCGCTTCTGCGAGATCTGCGGCAACGTCACCGAGAACGTGCAGTGCAGCATCTGCCGCGACCCCCGTCGGTCCCCGGCGGTCATCTGCGTCGTGGAGGAAGCGAAGGACGTCGCGGCCATCGAGCGCACGCGGGAGTTCCGCGGGCTGTACCACGTGCTCGGGGGCGCCATCAGTCCGATCGACGGCATCGGGCCGGACGACCTGCGCATCCAGCAGCTCATGACCCGACTCGCGGACGGCACCGTCGACGAGGTCATCATCGCGACCGACCCGAACCTCGAGGGCGAGGCCACGGCGACCTACCTCAGCCGACTGCTCGTCCCCATGGGCATCCGCACCACGCGCCTGGCGTCCGGACTGCCGGTGGGCGGCGACCTCGAGTACGCCGACGAGGTCACGCTCGGCCGCGCCTTCGAGGGCCGTCGCCTCGTCGGCGGCTGAACCGGCGGCCGCACGCAGGATCGTTGCGTCGGTGCCCGCTCCGACGCAACATCCGCGAAACACCGTCTACCATTGTCAGACCGCGTCACTTCGCGGAACCGTCGTCCCCGGGAGTACCAGCCAGTGGCCTTGATCGTGCAGAAGTTCGGTGGATCGTCCGTCGCGGACGCCGAGAGCATCAAGCGCGTGGCGAAGCGGATCGTGCAGACGAAGAAGGCCGGCAACGACGTCGTCGTGGCCGTCTCGGCGATGGGCGACACCACCGACGAGCTCGTCGACCTCGCGCACTCCGTCACGCCGATCCCCGCCGGGCGTGAGCTCGACATGCTGCTCACGGCCGGGGAACGGATCTCGATGGCGCTGCTCGCGATGGCGATCAAGAGCCTCGGGGTCGAAGCGTCCTCCTACACGGGCAGCCAGGCCGGCATGCTCACGGACGCCCAGCACGGCAAGGCCCGCATCGTCGACGTCACCCCGAAGCGCGTGCGCGAGGCGCTCGACGCCGGCCACGTCGCGATCGTCGCCGGGTTCCAGGGCTTCAACCGCACGACGGGCGAGATCACCACGCTCGGCCGTGGCGGTTCGGACACGACGGCCGTCGCCCTCGCGGCAGCGCTCGACGCCGACATCTGTGAGATCTACACGGACGTCGACGGCATCTTCACTGCCGATCCCCGCGTCGTGCCGCGTGCGCAGAAGGTCGACCGCATCACCAGCGAGGAGATGCTCGAGCTCGCCGCGTCCGGCGCGAAGGTCCTGTACATCCGCGCGGTCGAGTACGCCCGACGGCACGGCGTCACCCTGCACGTCCGCTCGTCCTTCAGCAACGCCGAGGGAACCATCGTCTACAACCCTGCGAAGGGGGAAACCGTGGAAGAACCGATCATCACCGGCATCGCCGGGGACCTCTCCGAGGGCAAGATCACCGTCGTCGGCGTGCCCGACACCCCCGGCAAGGCGGCCGAGATCTTCACGATCGTGGCGCGCGCCGGTGCGAACATCGACATGATCGTGCAGAACGTGTCCGAGGCGGTCACCGGCCGTACGGACATCTCCTTCACGTTGCCGAAGGACCAGGGCCAGGGCGTCCTGACCGCGCTCGAGGTCGCGAAGGCGGACATCGGGTACGAGGGCATCCAGTACGACGACCAGATCGGCAAGCTCGCGCTGGTCGGCGCGGGCATGCGGACGAACGCCGGCGTCTCCGCGTCGCTGTTCCGGGCACTCCACGAGGCGTCGATCAACATCGAGATGATCTCCACCTCGGAGATCCGGATCTCGGTCGTCACCCGTGCCGACACCCTCAACGAGGCGATGCGCGTCGTGCACAGCGCGTTCGGCCTCGACGCCGACTCCGAGGCCGTCGTGTACGCCGGCACCGGCCGCTGACCCGACAGGAGCACCCATGAGCACCCTCACCGTCGCCGTCGTCGGCGCGACCGGCCAGGTCGGCGCGGTCATGCGCCGCCTGCTCGAGGAGCGCGCGTTCCCCGCGGACCACGTCCGCTTCTTCGCGAGCGCCCGGTCGGCCGGCACCACCCTGCCGTTCCGCGGCGAGCAGATCGTCGTCGAGGACTCCGAGACCGCCGACCCGTCGGGCATCGACATCGCGCTGTTCTCGGCCGGTGCCACCGCGTCCCGCGCGCTCGCGCCGAAGTTCGCCGCCGCCGGTGCACTCGTCGTGGACAACTCCAGCGCGTGGCGCATGGACCCGGACGTCCCGCTGGTGGTCAGCGAGGTCAACCCGCACGCGCTCGACGACGCCCCCAAGGGCATCATCGCGAACCCGAACTGCACCACCATGGCGATCATGCCGGTGCTCAAGGTCCTCGACACCGAGGCCGGGCTCCGTCGGCTCGTCGCCACCACCTACCAGGCCGTGTCCGGCTCCGGGCTCGCCGGCGTCGACGAACTGCTCGGCCAGGCGCGCGCGGCGCTCGAACAGGACACCGCGGCCCTCACCCACGACGGGGCGGCGGTGACGTTCCCCGAGCCGGTGAAGTACGTCCGTCCGATCGCGTTCGACGTGGTGCCGCTCGCGGGCAGCATCGTCGACGACGGCCAGGGCGAGACCGACGAGGAGAAGAAGCTCCGCAACGAGAGCCGCAAGATCCTCGAGCTGCCGGACCTGCTGGTCGCCGGCACCTGCGTGCGCGTCCCGGTCTTCACGGGGCACTCGATCTCGGTGAACGCGGAGTTCGAGCGCGCGCTCTCCCCGGAACGCGCCACCGAGATCCTCGCGGACGCTCCCGGTGTGGAACTCGCTGACGTCCCGACGCCGCTGCAGGCCGCGGGCAAGGACCCGTCGTTCGTCGGGCGCATCCGCGCTGACCAGTCCGCGCCGGAGGGGCACGGGCTGGCGCTGTTCGTCAGCAACGACAACCTCCGCAAGGGCGCGGCGCTGAACGCCGTGCAGATCGCCGAGGCGATCGTCGCGCGGCGCTCGGTGGCGGCGTAACGCAACGGGTCGAAACAATCCCGGACGGGAGGCGCGCTGCGGACCGGCAGCGCGCCTCCCGTCCGCCACGTGCCCGGCTTGTCAGCCGACGCCGCTAGGATCGTCGGGTGGCAGTGAAGCAGGTGGACCCCATCGACGTCGTCCTGGTCGGGGGAGGGATCATGAGCGCCACCCTCGGCGCGATCATCCACCGGCTCGAGCCCACGTGGAAGATCCGGGTCTACGAGCGCCTCGGCACCGTCGCGCAGGAGAGCTCGAACCCGTGGAACAACGCGGGAACGGGGCACTCGGCGCTCTGTGAGCTGAACTACACGCCGGAGCTGGCGGACGGCCGGGTCGACATCGCCAAGGCCGTCACCGTGAACGAGCAGTTCCAGGTGTCGCGCCAGTTCTGGTCGTACCTCGTCGAGACGGGCGCGCTCCCCGAGCCGTCGAACTTCATCAACCCGACGCCGCACATCTCGTTCGTGTGGGGCGCCGAGAACGTCGAGTACATGCGGAAGCGGTACGAGGCGATGAAGGACCACCCGCTGTTCGCCGGGCTCGAGTACTCGGACGACCCGCAGCAGATCCGGCAGTGGGCTCCGGCGCTCATCCCGGGCCGCAAGAAGGACCAGCCGATCGCGGCGACGTACTCGGCCGCGGGCTCCGACGTGGACTTCGGTTCGCTCACCCGCCAGCTGTTCGACCAGCTCGAGATCGACGGGGTCGAGTTCGAGCCGTCCCACCAGGTCACGAACCTCACCCGGTCGAAGGTGAGCGACGGGTGGGTGCTCGACGTCCGGAACGAGGTCGGTCGGTCGACCCAGCGCATCGCGGCGAAGTTCGTCTTCGTCGGTGCCGGTGGCGGTGCACTGCACCTGCTGCAGAAGTCCGGCATCCCGGAGATCCGCGGGTACGGCGGGTTCCCGGTCTCCGGCGAGTTCCTCCGCACCGACGACCCCGAGGTCGTGCAGAAGCACGCGGCGAAGGTCTACGGGAAGGCGAGCGTGGGTGCGCCGCCGATGTCGGTGCCGCACCTCGACACCCGCATCGTCGACGGCCACGCCTCGCTGATGTTCGGGCCGTACGCGGGGTTCAGCCCGAAGTTCCTCAAGCAGGGTTCGCTGCTCGACCTGTTCAAGTCGATCCGGCCGCACAACCTCCGACCGATGCTGAGCGTCGCGTTCTCGAACTTCGACCTGGTCCGGTACCTCATCGGTCAGCTGCTCGCCTCGAAGCAGACGAAGTTCGACGCGCTGCGCGACTTCATGCCGAGTGCCGAGCCGGGCAACTGGCACCGCATCACCGCCGGCCAGCGCGTGCAGGTCATCAAGCCCGACAAGGACAAGGGCGGTGTGCTGCAGTTCGGTACCGAGGTGATCACCGCGGCCGACGGGTCCGTGGCAGGGCTCCTCGGCGCGAGCCCGGGGGCATCGACCGCCGTACCGATCATGCTCGGGCTGCTGCGGAAGTGCTTCCCGGACCGGTGGGACCGCTGGGAGAGCGCCGTCCGCGTCATGGTGCCGACCTACGGGCAGGACCTCGGCAACGACCCGGAGCTCGCCGACCAGACCCTCGAGCGCACGGCGAAGGTCCTCGGGCTGCACCACTGAGCTCACCGCGCTTGCATCCCGTTCGAACGTGTGTTCGAATGACGGGATGCGATGGAGTGGGCAGGCGATCGATGCCTCGCGGAGCGACGCGCTCCCCGGGCTCGAGTCGAACAGCGGGTTCGTCCGCAGTGTCACGACGCCGGAGTTCGCCGGCGTCACCTTCCACGAGGTCCTGGCGAAGAGCGCGCTGAACCGGGTGCCCTCAGCGGACGGCAGTGGTACGTACGGCTGGACGATCAACCCCTACCGCGGGTGCAGCCACGCGTGCGTGTACTGCTTCGCCCGACCCACGCACACCTACCTCGAGTTCGACGGTGGGGCGGACTTCGACCAGCAGATCGTCGTGAAGACGAACGTGGCGGACGTCCTCCACCGCGAACTCACGAAGCCGAGCTGGGACCGTCACCCGGTCGCCCTGGGGACGAACACCGATCCGTACCAGCGGGCCGAGGGGCGCTACCGCCTCATGCCGGGCGTGATCCGCGCCCTGGCGGAGTCCGGGACGCCGTTCAGCATCCTGACGAAGGGCACGCTCCTCCGGCGCGACCTCCCGCTCCTGGTCGAGGCAGCCAAGTCGGTGCCCGTCGACCTCGCGATGTCGATCGCGGTGTACGACGACGAACTGCAGCAGCAGGTCGAGTCGGGGACCCCGACGACGGCGGCGCGCCTGGCGACGGTCCGTGCCGTCCGTGACGCCGGTCTCGAGTGCTCGGTGTTCCTCATGCCGGTGCTGCCGTACATCACCGACACCGTGGCACACCTCGACGACGCGATCGGGCGCGCGGCGGCGGCGGGCGCGTCGAGCGTCATGTACTCGGCGCTGCACCTGCGTCCCGGCGTGAAGCCGTGGTGGTTCGCGTGGCTCGAGCGGACCCGACCCGACCTCGTGCAGCGCTACCGGTCGATGTACCTCGACAACACGTACGCGCCGACCGACTACCGGCGCTGGCTGGCCGACCGCGTCCGACCGATCCTCCGGGCGCACGGGCTCGCGGTGGGGCGGGTGGACCCGGCGACCGGCTCGATGGGGTTCTCGAACCGGTCTGTCGGCTCGTCCACCGCCCCTGCGGCACTGGCGGGCGACGGGACGGCGGTGGGTGCCGTCCCGATCGGGTCACCGCTGAAGCGCGCCGACCCGGGCTTCGACCGTCGACTGGCCCCGCGCCGGACCGAGGCGGTCCCGACGTTGTTCTGAGCGTCGGCGTTCTCAGTACCCGTCGGTTCGCGTTCGGGGGACACCAGGATCGCTGACCTGCCGGTATCATCGAGCGGGTCGCCGATCGCTCTGACAATCGGGGTACACGGTCGCGCCGATGGTGGTTGGATCGTGGGCGGCGTTCCCACTCGGTCGGAAGGACCCTCCACCCGTGCTCGGCATCCCCACGCACCTCGCTCCGCGAGTGAACGCGTGGTCGACCGTGCGGGCGTTCCACGCCGCCGCGATCGGCTCGCTCGGGGCAGCGGCCATCGTGCTCCTGCTCTACCGGCTGGCCGACCCGGACGTCCGTGTCGTGGGGGCGGTGCTGGCCCTCATCCCGATGCTCGGCATGATCGGCGTGCACGTGCAGTTCGGGACGTGGCGCTCCGCCGTCGCGTTCCTGGTGGTCGGTGGCGTGTGCGCCTGGTGGTTCGCCGTCATCGTGCAACGCGAGATCCCGGTCGGCTGGGTCACGTCCTACCTCCTGTCCCTGTCGATCATCCCGCTGGTGCTCGTCGGCGGTGCCGGTGCCGTCGCCGGACGCGTCGCGCTCTGGTCCGTCGCGGGCTTCCTGGTGGGACGCGGTGCGGCGGCCCTCGCGGTGGCGCAGCAGGGCGGGCCGTCCCACCCGCTGGTGCTCGCCTGGGTCACCCTCGGCTTCGTGGTCGCGCTGGTGTTCTTCACGAGTCGCAGCACGGCGCGATCCGAGCGTGTGCAGCCCGAGCTGCTGCGGTCCGCCCGGGAGGAGCACGTGTCCGCCTACCGGGCCGGTGTCGAGGCGGAAGCCGCGGCGATCCTGCACGACACCGTGCTCAACCACCTCGGTGCGATCGCCCTCGCGCCCGACGGGCCGATGGACCGGCAGCTCGCGCGGACGGTGGATGCCGACGTGGCGATGCTGACCGGTCGTGCGTGGTTGGCTCCCGGGACGCCGCCGGGCCGACCGGAGCCGGGCGCCGCGACGCAGGCGTTCGAACAGATGGTGGACGAGCACCGTGCCCACGGGCTCGACGTCACGGTGTCGGGCGACCCGACGGTGCTGTCCCGGCTCGACGACGAGGCCGTGACCGCCCTCCTGCGCGCCGTCGGCCAGTGCCTGGCCAACGTCCACAAGCACGCCGGGACGGATGCGGCCGAGATCAGCGTCTTCGACGACGGCGTCGCCTGCACGGTGATGGTGGTGGACGACGGTCGCGGGTTCGACGAGTCCACCACGGGCGCGGACCGCATGGGTCTGCGGGGCTCCGTCCGGCAGCGGATCGGACGGGTCGGCGGTGACGTGCAGGTGTGGTCCTCGCCGGGTTCGGGGACGAGCGTCATGATGTCGGTGCCGTACCCAGCGGCGACCGGTGGGGTGCCCGTGGCCGGAGGGGCGCCGACGACCGGCTCGTCGGCGGTCGGCGCGGACGACGCCGAGGGCCGCCCGTGAACCGGGACCGGTCGACGTGCAGCACCGGGGCGACGGCCACGGACGCGGCGCGAGGTGCGACGCGTGGCAGCATGACGCCACGCACCGGTCGTCGCGACTCCTCCCGCACCGCGCAGCAGTACGACCCGCTCGGCGCGATGGGCTCCCGACCGCTCGCGATCGTGCTCGGGGCCGCGGGGGTGCTCTGGGCGCTCATCGTCTCCGTCTTCGACCGCGACGTCGTCGGGAGCCCGACGCTCAGCGCACTGACGGTGCTCCTCGTCGCCGCGTCCGGTGCGGTCGTGCTGGTCGCTTCGAGCCCCTTCCGCGCACCCTTCCCGCGGTGGGCGTTCGTCCTGCACGTCGCGCTGCTCGCCGTCGCCACGGTGACGAGCGTCGCGGCGCAGTGGGGCCCGGACCGGAACGCGCTGAACGACTTCATGTCCCTGCTGACGGCGACGGGCATCGTCATGTGCGCCCCGTACCGTCCCTGGACCGACCTCGTGGTCGGCGGTTCCGTCCTCGCCGTCGTGGTCGGCGTCGCCTGGGGAGTGGGCGCAGCGGTCTTCCCACACCACGTGCCGCTCGCCGTCGCAGCCTTCCTCGCGGCCGCGCCGACGCTCGTGCTGACCGCCGCCGCAGCCGTGTTCGCACGGACGTTCGCGGGTCTGGCCGAACGCGTGCAGATCCGCGCCGGCTCGTACTCGGTGGAACGAGCGGAGCGGGACGGGATCGCCGCGAGCGTCCAGCACGACCGGTCGACCATCCTCGCCCGGGACGTCGCGCCGTTCCTCGCCGAGCTCCGCACACGAGAGGTCATCACCGACGCCGACCGTGCCCGTGCCCGTGCGATCGCCGACGGGATCCGGCGCTCCATGGTCGCCGAGGCCGACCGGACCTGGTTCGAGTACGCGGTCCTCGTCGCCGGCGGCGGCGCAGCCGTCGTCGACGACCCCGACGGCCTGATGGCCACGCTGGACGCAGACCAGCGGACCGTCGTCCGGACGTTCCTGCGTGCCGCGCTCCGCGCCTCCACGGTCGACCCGGCGGGGTTCCGGGCCACCGTCCGCAGGTCCGAGGCGGACGACGGACCCCAGGTCCCCGCGGGCGGGCCCGGACGTGGCCGCGTGGCGGTCGCGATCGACCTGGCCGTCGCCGACTCCGACGTCGGCATCCACCGCACCTTCGACCCGTACTTCGCGGTCCTGCGCGTGACGTTCCCCGACCTGGACGTCGCGGTCCGACCCTCCGCCCTCGCACTAAGGTTCTCCTATGACCAGCACTGACCCGAGCCGGATCACGGAGGGCGGCCCCGCCCTCCCGAACCCGGGGACACGACGCGTGCGGCTGGCGATCCTCGACGACCACGAGGTGCTGTTGGACAGCCTGTCGAGTTGGATCGCGGTGAACGCGTTCGACTTCGACCTCGCGCTGACGGCGCACACGTGGCTCGAGATGGTGCACAGTGAGAACTTCCCGACGGACCTGGTGTTCCTCGACTTCCAGCTGAAGGAGCCGGTCTCGATCGAGGCCCGCGTCCGCACCTGCCGGGCCGCCGGAGCGAAGGTGATCGTCCTCTCCAGCGTCGACAGCCGCGAATCCCGCGACCGTGCGCTCGCGGCGGGCGCCGCTGCCTTCCTGTCGAAGTCGCTGCCCATGCGCGAGGTCATGGACGTCGCGCGCGAGATCATGGGGGTGGCGCGGGAGACGCCGCCGCAGCGGGACTGGCGCCCACTGCCCACCGGCGCGAACGCGCACCAGCGGCCGAAGCTGAGCCACGGCGAGGAAGAAGCGCTCCGGCTGTACGTGTCGGGGTACTCGACGAACGAGGTCGCGGCGCAGATGAACGTGCAGTACGAGACCGCGAAGACGTACCTCCGGCGCGTCCGCGAGAAGTACAGCAAGGTCGGACGTCCCGCGTCGAAGAAGTCGGACCTCATCCGTCGTGCCGCCGAGGACGGGTTCCTCGCGTAGTGGCCAAGCTCTACTTCCGCTACGGCGCGATGAACAGCGGCAAGAGCACGGGGCTGCTGCAGGCGGCGTACAACTACGAGGAGCGTGGTCACCGGGTCCTCCTCGCGAAGCCCTCGGTCGACACCAAGGGTGATCGCGAGATCGTGTCGCGGCTCGGTGTGACCCGCGCGGTGGACATCGTGTTCTCGCCCGGAGCGGACGTGCGTGCCGCCGTGACCGAGGCCGGTGCCACCGACCCGGAGTCGGACCGTCTCGACGGCATGGTCCGACCGGTCAGCTGCGTCCTCGTCGACGAGGCGCAGTTCCTGACGCCGCGCCAGGTCGACGACCTGCTCCGGATCGCGGTGCTCGACGAGATCCCGGTGATCACGTACGGCATCCGCACGGACTTCCGTACCGAGGCGTTCCCCGGGAGCGCGCGGCTGCTCGAGGTCGCGCACTCGCTGGAGGAGCTCAAGACGATCTGCCGCTGCGGCCGCAAGGCGGTGTTCAACGCGCGCAAGGTCGACGGACGGTTCGTCTTCGACGGGTCCCAGGTCGCGATCGACGGCGTGGACGTCACCTACGAGTCGCTCTGCGCGAACTGCTACCTCACCGAGTCCGGCGGTCGGCTCGACGGGGACTGACCCGTCGGAATGCCGGTGGGTCCGCTGCGGTTGACCCCGTCATGAGCGACGCTTCCGTGCACCTGTCCGTCCTCGACCTGGCCACCCGCGAGTACGGCCAGTCCAACACCGAAGCCCTGCAGGGCTCCATCGACATGGCGGTGCACGCCGAGAAGCTCGGGTACGAACGCTTCTGGGTCGCCGAGCACCACGGGATGCCCGGCATCACGTCCTCCTCCCCGGCGGTGCTGCTGAGCGCCGTCGGCGCGGCGACCTCGACGATCCGGATCGGCTCGGGCGGCGTCATGCTGCCCAACCACGCCCCGCTCGTCGTGGCGGAGCAGTTCGGGACCCTCCGTGCCCTCTACGGCGACCGCGTCGACCTCGGCATCGGCCGTGCACCGGGCACCGACGGCGCGACGGCGATGGCGTTGCGGCGCACCGACCGGCTCGACGTCGACGACTTCCCGCAGCAGTTGGCGGATCTGATCGGGTTCTTCACCGGCATGGACGCCGACAACCCGCTCGCACGCATCCGCGCGGTCCCGGGGTACGGCGACGTGCCGGAGTTCTGGCTGCTCGGGTCCTCCGGGTACAGCGCCCAGGTCGCGGGAGCGCTCGGCGTCTCGTTCGCCTTCGCGCACCACTTCGCGTCCGACAACACGGAGGCGGCGCTCGCGCTCTACCGCGACTCCTTCCGGCCGTCGCGCTTCCGGTCCGAGCCGAACGCGCTGATCGGCGTGCAGGTGGTCACCGACGAGGACCCGGCGATCGTCGACGAGCAGTCCGCGCCGGGCATGATCTCGTTCATCCGGATGCGGCAGGGGGCGAAGCCCGAGCCGGTGTCCATGGACGAGGCGCGGGCGTACGAGTTCTCGGACCTCGAGCGGCGGTTCATCGCGGCACGCACGGAGCGGCAGGCGTACGGCACCGCGGACCAGGTGGCGGCGAAGATCAACGCCCTGGCGGCGTCGACCGGCGCGGACGGCGTGATCGTCGCGCCCGGTGCCGCCCAGGCGCGGTACCGGCACCAGGCGCTCGAGGTCGTCGCGTCGCTGCACGCGGACGGTCGTCTCGTGCGGGCGGCTGCAGCGGTGTAGCGCGTCGGCGCTAGGCGAGCAGGCCCAGCCGGGTGGCGGTGGCCACCGCGGCCACGCGCGACCCGACGTCGAGCTTCCGGAACACGTTGTACACGTGCCGCTTCACCGTGCCCACCGCCAGTCCGAGGTCCGACGCGATCTCGGCGTTCGACCGCGCAGCCGCGATGAGCCGGAGGACCTCGACCTCGCGGTCGCTGAGGGGTGTTCCCGCGCGGGCCTCGGTGACCAGGTCGACCGGGAACGTCACGGGCGCGGCGTCGACCCTCGTCGCCCGGACGATGCGGTCCACCAGTTCTCGGCTCGGCGTGTCCTTCGTCACGAAGTCCACCGCGCCCGCGTCGAGCAGGGCACGTCGGAGGACGGCGTCCCGGTGCATCGTGAGGACCACGACGGCGATCCCCGGGTGGTTGCGCCGCACGGTCGCGATGGTCGTCCGCGCCGGTGGTCCGTCGAGTTCGACGTCGAGGAGCAGGACGTCGACGGCGGCGACCTCGGGGGAGTCGAGCACGTCGGACGGACGCTCACCGTGGGCGACCACACGGATGGTCGGTACGGACGCCAGGATCGTGGCGAGTCCCTCGCGGAAGAGCCGGTGGTCGTCGACGATCGCGACGTGCGTGACGGCGTTCACAGCGGCCCCGCCGGGACGGCGAGGGAGACGGTCGTCCCCGCACCCGGCGCGCTCGTCACCGCGAGCGTCGCCCCGATGAGCGCCGCACGCTCGCGCATCGTCAGTCGTCCGAGCCGGCCGTCGGCCTCGGTGGTGGTGTCGAAGCCGGGACCGTCGTCGGCGACCGTCACGGTCACCGACGCGGAGCCCCAGTCGAACTCGACCACGGCGGTCGATCCGGGGGCGTGCTTCCGCCAGTTGGTGAGCGCCTCGAGCAGGATCGTGAGCGCCTCCTCGGCCTTCCAGTTCGGCAGCACGAGGGGCGTGCCGAGCGACACGATGCTGATCGCGCTGTCCGGCGGGAAGAGGTCCTTCGCGTGTCGTGCCAGTGCTGCGTCGAGGAGGTCGTCCCCGACGCGGGCGTGCAGTGCGACGGCGAGGTCCTGGACCTCCCCGAGGGCTCCGCGGAGCAGCCGGGCAGCGTCCTCGAGCCGCGCGGTGCGGTCCGCGGCGGGTGGGTCGGTGAGCAGGGTGAGGTCGATGCGCTGGAGACCGGCGAGGATCCCGTGCGCGACACGGTCGTGGAGGTCCCGCGCGATCTGGGTCCGCGAGTCCAGGTGCGCCGTCGTGACGCGCTGCCGGAGCGCTTCGGTGTAGGCGATGGCACCCGCGGGGAACCGGCTCCAGATGCCGGCGTGCAGAGCCCTGGTGGCACGGAGGACGTCCGCGGGGGAGAGCGCTCCGACCTCGTCGACGAAGACGGGCAGGTAGGCGTCGAACAGTACCTCGGCCGCGAGCATCGCACCGGCCGGGTGCTGGGCGTGCTCGGCGTGCAGGGCGCCGGTCGCGAGGTGCGCGGGGTCGAGGTACCGGTCGCTCACGATGCTGGCCTCGGCACCCGCCCGGTAGCGTTCGTGCGCCTCGGCGATCATCGACGTGACGTTCTCGAGCAGGCTCTCGGCCATCACGGGGTCGTCGGCCAGCTCGGGGAAGCGGGAGCCGATCTGCGCGAGGACGGCGGCGAGCGGTGCGGTGATGTCCATGTCGTGCCGAGCGTATCCCGGGCGTTCGGCCCGGCGAGTGCCTCGTGAACCTCGTGTGTCGGGCGACACATCCGGTCGATCGTCCTGCGGGAAGGCAACAGGCCCTGGTTCCGGAGAACCAGGGCCTGTTGCGTACTGTCTCAACACAGTGTCGGGGTGACAGGATTTGAACCTGCGACCTCCTCGTCCCGAACGAGGCGCGCTACCAAGCTGCGCCACACCCCGCGGTGTGGTCACTCCGTACCGGAGCAACCCCAGAAGTCTATCCGATGATCAGGGGTGCTCGTGACCATCCGGAGAACTCCCGGGCGCGTCGCCCGGAGCACCTCAGACGGTGCGGGCGGTCAACGTGACCACGACGGCTTCCGGACGGCAGGCGAAGCGCACCGGCGCGTAGATCGACGTGCCGAGGCCCGCAGAGACCTCGAGCCACGACCAGTGGCCACGGTGCTGCCACTTGTGCAGCCCGCTCACGTACCGACGCGGGAGGTCGCAGTTCGTGACGAGCGCCCCCACGCCCGGGACCTGCACCTGACCGCCGTGCGTGTGGCCCGCGAAGACGATGTCGGCGCCCTGCGTCACGAACGCGTCGAGCACCCGTCGGTAGGGCGCGTGGGTGATGCCGATCGCGACGGGGGAGGGGCCGTCCTCGTCCTCCGACCACGGCACGTCGCTCCGCATCTCGTCGACGTTCGTCGGCAGGAGGTCGAGGCGGTCCCAGCCGCGGTGGGCGTCGGACGTGCCGAACAGCTCGAACCGCGACCCACGGAGCTCGATCGCGTGCGCCTGGTCGTTGACGTCGAGCCAGCCGAGCGACTCGAAGAAGGCCGTCTGTCGGTCGATGTCGAGTTCGACCGGGCGCTTGCCGGAGTGCATCCTGCTCGGCCCGGAGAAGTACTTGAAGGGGTTCCGCGGTGTGGGTCCGAAGAAGTCGTTCGAGCCGTACGCGAATGCGCCGGGCACCCCACGGAACGGCTCGAGGGCGTACTCCACGGCAGCGTTCGCAGTGGGGTGGCCCAGGTTGTCGCCGGTGTTGACCACGAAGTCGGGTTCGACGAGGCTGAGGTCGCGCAGCCACTGCTGCTTGTCGGCCTGCCACGGCGCCATGTGGATGTCCGAGAGGTGCAGGACCACCACGTCGCGGGAGCCCGGCGGGAGCACCGGCACGGTCTCCCACCGGATGCCGAACCGTCGGCGTTCGACGAGGGTTCCCCACGCGGCCGCAGCCGCCCCCGCGGCCGCGCCCGCAGCGATCACCCCGGCTGCGGCGCGACCGCGGGTCACTTGCAGTCCTTCGGCGCCTTGCCGTCCTTGTCGCCGTAGAGCTTGATCTTCACGTCGGCACCCTTCGTGGTGGTCTCACCGGGGCCCGGGGCGATCGCTGCGACCTTGCACTCGTTGCCGCCGCCGCCCTTCGCGTACTCGTTCAGCACCTCGACGTTCCCGAGGCCGGCGTCGCCGAGCGCGGACCGCGCGTCCTGCACGGACTTCCCGCGGACGTCCGGGACGGACACCTGCGAGCCGTCCGTCGTGTAGACGGTCACGCTCGAACCGGACGAGAGCAGCGAACCAGCGGCCGGCGACGTCGAGGAGACGGTCCCCGCCGTGCCGGACCCGGCCTGCGAACCACCGTCGACGTAGGTGAACCCGGCGGCGGCGAGCGTCGCCTTGGCGTCCGCGGTCGTCTTGCCGGCGACGTTCGGTACGGCCTTGCTGTCGCCACGAAGCGCGGTCGAGCTGGGCGTCGGGAACGGGTCGGCCGGGTGGAGCTGGTTGATCGGGATCATCGCCTGCTGCCACACGTGTGCACGCTGCGAAGCGTACGTGCCGTACCCGGCGCCCGGGTAGTAGTGACGGAGGCTGGTCTTCGCGCCGTCCGTGTTGCCCTGCCAGTACGCCGTGGCGACCTTCGAGCTCCCGCCGACGAGCCAGATCTGCTCGGCGTTGTCCGTGGTGCCCGTCTTCGCGAAGAGCTGCGTTCCGTCGGGGGTCTGGGCGCCGACGGCGGTGCCGTACTGGATCGTGCCGCGCAGCGCGTAGGCAGCGGTCGCGGCGACGCTCGGGTCGAGCACCTGCTTGCACTCCTTGGGCTGCCCGCCGAGATCCTTGCCCTCGCCGTTCGTGATCTTGTCGATCGCGATCGGGGAGCAGTAGGTGCCGTTGTTCGCGATGGTCGCGTACGCCGACGCCATGGAGAGCGGCGCGATGTTGTTCGTGCCGAGGATCGACGACGGGTAGGAGTTCAGCTCCGTCTTCTCGTCGGCGGAGTGGACACCGAGGTCCTCCGCCGTCTGCTTGATGTCGCAGAGGTCGAGCTTCGCGGCCATCGACGCGAACGCGGCGTTCACCGAGAGTGCGGTGGCGCGGGCGACGGTGAACATGCCGTTCTCGCCCGGTGAGTCGTTCTTCGGTCCGTAGGCCTGGTAGGTGGGGGAACCGCAGTGCGTCCACTGGTTGATGGTGTGCGGCGTCCCGTTGACGCTCTCGTTGAGGCCGTGCCCGGCCTTCAGCCAGTCGAGCAGCGTGAAGACCTTGTACGTCGAACCGACCTGGAAGCCGATCGATCCGCCGTACTTCTTGTCGACGCTGTAGTTGATCGACGTCGAGGTCGGCGGCGACTGCAGCGACTGGTCGTAGTCCTTGTTCTGCGCCATCGTCAGGATGCGGCCCGTCGAGGCCTCGACGGAGTTGAGCGTGCTGCCGAGCTTGAACTGGGTCTCGGTCTTCGGGTCGTACGTGTTCAGCAGGTCCTTCTGCTGTCCGTTGAGGTTGATGTCGAGCGTCGTCTGGATCTTGTAGCCGCCGTTGCGCCAGGCGGTGTCGCGCTCCTTCTGCGTGGCACCGAGCTGCGACATCTGCTTGACGACCTTGACCGCGTAGTCGCAGAAGAACTGAGCGCCGTTGCCCGCGGCCGACTGGCAGCCCTGGCTCGGCTCCGTCAGGTGGACGTAGTCCTTCGGGTTCGACGCGACGGCCTTGTCGTACTCGGCCTTCGTGAGGTGCTTCTGCGCGTACATGGACTTGAGGATCACGTTGCGGCGAGCCACGTTCGCGTCGTAGTACTTCGGGTTCGACAGGTTGCGCGTGTTCGGGGACTGCACGATCGCGAGGATCGACGCGGCCTCGGCCGGGGTGAGGTTCGACGCGCTCTTGTTGTAGTAGTGCTGCGCGGCGGCCTGCACGCCGTAGGTCTGGTCGCCGAAGTACGCGATGTTCAGGTACCCGGTGAGGATCTCCTTGTGGCTGTACTTCTTCGCGAGCCCGATCGCGAGCTTCATCTCCTCGAGCTTGCGGGGGATGGTCTGCTCGACGGCGTCGTTGTACGCCTTCAGTCGCTCTTCCTGCGTGGGGAGCTCGAGCGCCTGGTTCATCTTGATGTTGCGGACCAGCTGCATCGTCAGGGTCGACCCGCCGCCGGACTCGCCCAGTCCGCCCGCGATGCTGCCCACGCCCGCTCGGATGAGCGAGGTCATGTCGACGCCGCCGTGCTCGTAGAAGCGCTTGTCCTCGCCGTCGATCGCCGCGTTCTTGAGCTGGTCGCTGATCTGGTCGAACTTCAGCTCTTCACGGTTCTGGTCGTAGACGGTCGCCAGCTTGACGGGCTTGCCGTTCGCGTACGCGTACAGCTCGTTGCGCTGCGGGAGGTCGCCGATCTCGATGTACTCCGGCAGCGACTCGAACACGCCGATCGTCGAGGTCGTCGTGACACCGGCGACCGCGATCGCGGGGGTGACACCGATCGTGACGAGCAGACCGGCGAGCACGCTGAACCCGACGAAACCGACGAAGGCGCCGACTGCAGAGACGGGCTTGGTCCGCGAGGCAGACGTCTTCTGGGCAGACATAGGATGCAGCCTAAACGACACCGCCGACTGAAAGGCTGGCAAGGATCTCCATGACCCGCTGGGAATACCTCACGACCCCGTTGATCATCCACAACACGACCGCCATCCTCAACAACTTCGGGGACGAGGGCTGGGAGCTGGTCCAGGTCGTCACCGGACCGGAGGGCGGTCTCGTCGCGTACCTCAAGCGCCCGAAGGCGGACGCGTGAGCGTCGCGGACCGGCTCGCGGAGCTCGGGCTGACGATCCCGTCGGTCGCAGCTCCGGTCGCGGCCTACGTGCCCGCCGTCGTCACGGGCAAGCACGTCCACACCGCCGGCCAGCTGCCGTTCGTGGACGGCGTGCTGTCCGTCACCGGCAAGGTGGGCGCCGACGTCGACGCCGAGACCGCGACGGCCGAGGCGCGCACGGCCGCGCTGAACGCCCTCGCCGCCGTGCAGTCGGTCGCGGGTTCGCTCGAGCGGGTCGCCCGCGTCGTCAAGGTGACGGTGTTCGTGGCGTCCGACCCGTCCTTCACCGGGCAGCCGGCCGTTGCGAACGGCGCGTCCACGCTCGTCGGCGAGGTCTTCGGCGACGCCGGCGTCCACGCGCGGAGCGCGGTGGGCGTCGCCGTGCTCCCGCTGGACGCGCCGGTCGAGGTGGAGTTGGTGGTGGAGCTCACCGACTGACGGTCCGTCAGCGGAGTACGACACGCGAGCCGCGCCTCCCGTCCGGAACGTACTGACGGGAGGCGCGGCTCGTTCCGTGCGGACTACATGAGTTCCGCGATGGTCGCCATGATCGTCGGGTCGGCCAGCGTCGTCGTGTCGCCGATGCGGCGGCCCTCGGCCGCGTCGCGGAGCAGACGCCGCATGATCTTGCCCGACCGAGTCTTCGGCAGCTCCGGGACGATGACGACCTGCCGTGGCTTCGCGATCGCGCCGATGCGGGTGCCGACCCAGTTGCGGAGCTCCGTCGCGGTCGCCTCGCGGTCGACCCCGTCCGCAGCCTCCGCCGTCAGGATCACGAACGCGACCACCGCCTGGCCCGTCGTCTCGTCCGCGGCGCCGACGACGGCGGCCTCCGCGACGCCCTCGTGCCCGACGAGTGCGGACTCGATCTCCGCGGTCGACAGCCGGTGCCCCGAGACGTTCATCACGTCGTCGACCCGACCCTGCACCCAGATGTCACCCTGCCCGTCGAGCCGCGCACCGTCACCGGCGAAGTACCGCCCGGGGAACCGCGACCAGTACGTCTCGACGAACCGGTCCGGGTCGCCCCAGATCCCGCGGGCCATCGACGGCCACGGTTCGCTGATGGTGAGGTAGCCGCTCTCACCGGGCTCGGCGCGGTTGCCGTCCTCGTCCACGATCTCGGCGACGATGCCGGGGAGCGGGGTCTGCGCGGCGCCCGGCTTGAGCTTCGTGACGCCGGGCAGGGCCGAGATCATGATCGCGCCGGTCTCGGTCTGCCACCACGTGTCGACGATCGGCGTCCGGTCGTGCCCGATGACCTGCCGGTACCACTGCCAGGCCTCGGGGTTGATCGGCTCACCGACGCTGCCGAGCAGACGGAGCGTCTCGAGGCTGCGGGCCTCGGGGATCTCGCGCCCGGCCTTCATCGCGGCTCGGACCGCGGTGGGTGCGGTGTAGAGCACCGTCACGCCGTACGCGTCGACGAGGTCCCACCAACGGCCGGGCTTCGGCTCGTCGGGCGTCCCCTCGTAGAGCACCTGCGTCACGCCGTTCGCGAGCGGGCCGTAGACGACGTAGGAGTGCCCGGTGATCCAGCCGATGTCGGCGGTGCACCAGTAGACGTCCTTCTCGGGGTGCATGTCGAACACGTTCTTGTGCGTGTAGGCCGCCTGCGTGAGGTACCCGCCGGACGTGTGCACGATGCCCTTCGGCTTCCCTGTCGTGCCCGAGGTGTAGAGGATGAACAGCGGGTTCTCGGCCGGGAACGCCTCGGCGGTGTGCTCGGGATCGGCCTTCGCGAACTCGTCGTGCCACCAGAGGTCCCGGTCGTTCCAGGCGATCTCGTTCCCGCCGCGCTTGACGACGACCACGTGCTCGACGCTGTCGGTGCCCTCGCCCTCGAGCGCCTCGTCGACCGCGGGCTTGAGCGGGGACACGGCGCCGCGGCGCCACCCGCCGTCCGCGGTGACGACGAGCTTCGCGCCGGCGTCCTCGATCCGGGCGCGCAGGCTCTCGGCGCTGAACCCGCCGAACACCACCGAGTGCACCGCGCCGATGCGTGCGACCGCCAGCATGGTGACGACGGCCTCCGGGATGAGCGGGAGGTAGACCACCACGCGGTCCCCGGGCCCGACCCCGAGCGAGGTGAGCATGTTCGCTGCGCGCTGGACGTCGGCGGTGAGCTCCGCGTAGGTGATCCGACGGGTGTCGCCCGGTGCGCCCTCGAAGTGGATTGCGACCCGGTCGCCGTTGCCGGCCCGGACGTGCCGGTCGAGGCAGTTCTCCGCGACGTTGAGCGTGCCGTCGGCGAACCACTTCGCGAACGGTGCGCCGGACCAGTCGAGGGTCTGCGTGAAGGGGGTCCGCCAGTCGAGCAGGCTGCGTGCCTGCTCGGCCCAGAACGCTTCCCGATCGGCGGCCGCGGCCTCGTGGAGGTCCTCGGTGGCGACCGCGTCCGCGACGAACTCCGGTGGTGGCGGGAACGTCACGCCGTCGTCGTGAGCTCCGTCGTGACGGGGGTCGGTCTGGGTCGGAACGGACATCGATGTCCTCTCGCTTCGTTGCGGCAGGGGTGCAATCGGAGACTACCCCGGGGGCGCGGAGGACGCGGCGCGCCCGGAACTCGTGTCGGGGGTTGTCCGGAACGGCCGATCATGGGGTACAGTAGATCCCGCTGGACTCGTTTCCGGCGGCAACGGTTCGGATTCCCCCCAATCCACCGATGTCAAGGCGGCACCTGTTCCCCCCAACTGGTGCCGCCTCTTCTTTTTCCCCGGGCGGCCGCGGGTGGCACGAGCAGGACGCGACGGTCTTCGTGGCCGCCGATCCGCACGGGCATGCCGAAGCATGGACAGACCTGTCCATGCTCGTGCATCGAACCGCAGTTCACCGGGCTGTGTTGCTGTTGCGTTCGCCAACCTCCGGTCGTCCCGGTCTCCTCGTCGGATCCGCCCTGCGGGGAGTGGACACTGACTGGGGTACGGCTTTCCGGTTCGGGGTACAAAACAGTTCATTGGTCCGCTGCTGCCGCCCCTGTCCACGGCATCGCCGAACGCCGTCCCCCGCCCGGCCTCCGTTCCCTACTGTCCGGTGCCATGCACCGACACCGCGCCGCCACGCCCTTCCTGCCCGGAGCGTCCCGACCGAGCAGACGGCGGGCAGTGGCCGCCGCCGAGTTCGAGGAACTCGCCGCACTGGTCGGAGACGCCGCCGTGACCGACGTCCTCGTCATCGGGGACCGCGGCACGTGGATCGACCGCGGGACCGGGCTCGAACGCGTCGCGCTCGACCTGCCGGAACGACGCGTCCGGGGACTCGCGACCGAACTCGTCGCACACGGCGGACGGCACGTCGACGAGTCCACGCCGTGCGCCGACGTCCGGCACGGCGACGGCATCCGTGTGCACGTCGTCCTCGCACCCGTCTCGGTCAGCGGGACGTCGGTGTCGATCCGGCTCCCCGCACCGGACGTGCCGACCCTCGCCGCGCTCGAGGCACTCGGCGCCTTCACCCGTGTCCCGCGGGCCGTGGTCGAGCACGCCGTCGAGGAGCGGCGGAACGTCCTCGTCACCGGCGCGACCGGGAGCGGCAAGACCACGATGCTCGCCGCGATGCTCGGCGCTGTCCCGCGGGACGAACGGATCGTCACGGTCGAGGACGTCGCCGAACTCCGGGTCGACCATCCCCACGTGGTCGCGCTCGAGGCACGACAGGCGAACGCCGAGGGAGCGGGCGCGCTCGGACTCGACCGACTCCTCCGGGAAGCGCTCCGCATGCGCCCGGACCGGATCGTCGTCGGGGAGTGTCGCGGCGCCGAGGTGCGTGAACTGCTCTCCGCGCTCAACACCGGCCACGACGGCGGCGCCGGCACCGTCCACGCCAACGGCATCGCCGACGTGCCCGCGCGGCTCGAAGCACTCGGAGCGCTGGCAGGCCTCGGTGCCGAGGCGTTGGCCCGGCAGGCGGTCAGCGCGTTCGACCTGGTGCTGCACGTCGAACGGCGGTCCGGACGACGACGTCTCGGTGCAGTCGGCGGCCTGGGCGTCGGCCCGGACGGGAGGCTCGTCGTCCGCCCCGTCGAACGGGTGCGGTGACGCGGACGGACGGGGAACGCCGTGGTCGGTTCCCCCGGCGACCCGGCCGGCCGTCGGAGGAGGCCGCCGCCGCTGCTCGGACCCTTGACCGGGTCGCGACGCTCGTCGCCGCCGGCGTTCCCCCGCCCCGGGCCTGGGCCCTCGCCGGTGGGTTTCCCCGGGGGGTCGATGCCGCGTTGCAGGACGTCGCCGTCGTGATCCGTGTCGCCGAGCGGACGGGAGCCCCGTCGGCCGCCACGCTCCGGGCACTCGCCTCGGCCCTGCGGCGTTCGGCGGCGTCCGACCGAGCGGTGCGGGTGGCACTGGCGGGCCCGCGTGCCAGCGCACGCGTCGTCCTGGCGCTCCCGGTGCTCGGGCTCGCCCTCGGGTCGGCGTGGGGTGCCGGTGCCGTGCACGTGCTCGTCGGGACGCCGGTCGGGTGGGCGTGCTGCCTGCTCGCCGCCGTCCTGGTCGGGGCAGGACGAGCGTGGACGGCGCGGCTCGTCCGGGCAGCCACACCGGACGGCCACGTGCCGGGCATCCTGCTCGACGCGTGGGCAGTGGCCGTGTCCGGCGGCGGATCGTGGACCGCTGCCGGTGCTGCCGTGCGCGCGGCGTTCGCGGAGGCGGCCACGACCGAGCCGGAACGGGACCCACGCCAGCGGTCGGAGGACGCCCACCTCCGCGAGGTCCTCGGGCTCGCACGGCGAGCCGGGGTGCCGGCGGCGGCCCTGCTGCACGCTGCCGCGGAGGACGTACGGGACGAGGCGGCCGCCCTCGGCCTCGCCGCTGCCGAGCGGCTGGCCGTCCGGCTGGTCCTGCCCCTCGGTGTGTGCGTCCTGCCCGCGTTCGTCCTCGTCGGCGTCGTGCCGGTCGTGGTCGGTGTCCTCTCCTCCACAGTCGTCGAGGTGCTGTGACGCCTCCACCGATCCGCCGACCGCGCCGTACCGGGCGTTGCGGGGAAAGGAGGCTGGGTCCACCGCAGAAGGAAGGACGAACCCATGACCGACACACCCGCCACCCAGCGACGACGCCTCGTGACCCGACTCCGCCGACGACTGCAGGACGACCGGGGCTCGGCCACCGCCGAGTACGCCGTCGTCATCCTCGCCGCGGTCGCGTTCGCCGGGGTGCTCGTCGCGGTGATGCGCTCCGGTGAGGTCCAGAGCATCCTCACGGAACTGGTCCGTGGTGCGCTCTCGCTCTAGGTCCCGGGCCGGGGGAGACGCCGTCGCGCCGCCCACGGGGGAACGCGGCACCGTGAGCGTCGAGTTCGCGGTCGTGCTCCCCGTCGTCGCACTCGTCCTGACCACGCTCGTCGCCGCCGTGCTCGTGGTGGACGGCCTCGGCCGACTCCAGCTGGCCGCGGCCACCGCGGCACGTGCGCTCGGGCGCGGCGACGACGACGCAGGGCGGAGCGCGGTCGACCGGCTCGCACCCGGGGCCGCCGTCTCCGTTCGGCGTGGCGGCGACGTCGTGTGCGTCGAGACCTCGCGCGGCGGTGTCGGCCCCTTCTCCGCCGTCCCGCTCCGTGCCACCGGGTGCGCGGCGGAGCAGGGCCGGTGAACGAGCGCGGGTCGGCGACCGTCCTCGTGACGGTGGCCGTCGGTGTCGCCCTCCTCGTGGGGACGTCGGCGCTCGCCGCGGCGGGGGTGCGCGTCGCGACGGTCCGCGCCCAGTCCGCTGCGGACGCCTCCGCGGTCGCCGCAGCAGCAGCCGTCGTCGGACTGCTCTCGGGGGAGCCGTGTGCGGTCGCCGCCCGCGTCGCGCGCGCCAACGCCGCGTCGATCGGCACCTGCCACACCGCCGCGTCGATCGCGCGCGTCCGGGTCGTCGTCGGCGGCGGACCGTTCGCCGTCGGCGCATCCGCAGTCGCCGGACCCGCGGACGACCAGCCCGAACACTATGTGTATGGTGTGCCTGTCGGCCCCCGGTCACCGGTGCCCCGGTCGACCCGGACGCGCTCGTCGTCCAGGGCCGACGCGCACCATCGATCAAGGAGACACGTGCCAGGCACGAAGAAGCTCGTCATCGTCGAGAGCCCCGCGAAGGCGAAGACGATCGCGCAATACCTCGGCGACGGATACGAGGTCCAGGCGTCCGTCGGACACATCCGTGACCTCGTCGAGCCCAAGAACCTGCCCGCGGAGCTCAAGAAGGGCTCCCTCGGCAAGTTCTCGGTGGACGTCGACAACGGCTTCGAGCCCTACTACGTCGTCTCCGACGCGAAGAAGAAGACGGTTGCCGAGCTCAAGCGGGCGCTCAAGGAAGCCGACGAGCTCTACCTCGCAACCGATGAAGACCGCGAAGGCGAGGCCATCGCGTGGCACCTCCTGCAGGTCCTCAAGCCCAAGGTGCCCGTCAAGCGGATGGTGTTCCACGAGATCACGAAGGAAGCGATCCAGCGCGCGCAGGAAGCCACCCGCGAGCTCGACACCGCCCTCGTCGACGCGCAGGAGACCCGTCGCATCCTGGACCGCCTCTACGGCTACGAGGTCTCGCCGGTCCTCTGGCGCAAGGTCGGGCCCGGCCTGTCCGCCGGCCGGGTGCAGTCCGCCGCGACCCGCCTGGTCGTCGACCGCGAACGCGAGCGGCTCGCCTTCGTCTCCGCGAACTACTGGGACCTCAGCGCCCGCTTCGAGAAGGAGGGTGACGCCGCCTTCACGGCCCGGCTCGCCCGTGTGCAGGGGACCCGCGTCGCCTCGGGACGCGACTTCGACGACCGCGGCACGCTGAAGGGCGACGCCGTCCGGCTCGACGAGGCCGCGGCCGCCGCCCTGACGACCGTGCTCGAGCGTGCCGGTAACGCCACCGTGCGCAGCGTCGAGTCAAAGCCGTACACGCGTCGCCCCGCCGCGCCGTTCACGACCTCGACGATGCAGCAGGAGGCGGCCCGGAAGCTCCGCCTCTCGCCGCGCCAGACCGCCCGCGCAGCACAGACCCTGTACGAGAACGGCTACATCACCTACATCCGTACCGACTCGGTCAACCTGTCGAAGCAGGCGATCGACGCGGCCCGGAAGCAGGCGGCCGACCTCTACGGCGCCGAGACGGTGCCGGACAAGCCGAGGGTCTACGCCAGCAAGAGCAAGAACGCGCAGGAAGCGCACGAGGCGATCCGTCCCGCTGGTGACACCTTCCGCACGCCGGCGCAGCTCGAGGGCACCCTCACCGGCGTCGAGTGGCGGCTCTACGACCTCATCTGGAAGCGCACGATCGCGTCCCAGATGGCGGACGCCAAGGGATCCACGGCGTCGATCGTCCTCGGCATCACCTCGGACGAGCAGGTCGCCGGCATCGCGTCGACGGCGAACGGCACCGATGCCGAGTTCACGGCGTCCGGCACCGTCATCACCTTCCGCGGGTTCCTCAACGCCTACGAGGAAGGCCGCGACGAGGACCGACACGAGTCCTCCGACCGGTCGGGCACGGACGTCGCGCTCCCCGACGTGAAGGAAGGCGAGCACCTCGGTGTCGAAGACGTCGTCGCCAAGGGACACGACACGACGCCTCCGCCGCGGTACACCGAGGCGAGCCTGATCAAGACGCTCGAAGACCTCGACATCGGGCGCCCGTCGACCTTCCCGACGATCAGTCCGACGATCATCGACCGCGGCTACGTCTCGCTGCGCGGCACCCAGCTCGTCCCGAACTGGATCGCGTTCAGCGTGGTCCGGTTGCTCGAGGACTACTTCGGTGACCTCGTGCAGTACCAGTTCACGGCCGACATGGAAGCCGACCTCGACCGGATCGCCAACGGCGACGCTGACCGGGTCGACTGGCTCAAGGAGTTCTACTTCGGCGGCGGTGACCAGCGCGGCCTCCGCACGGTCATCGACAACCTCGGTGAGATCGACGCCCGTGAGATCAACTCGGTCGAGCTCGCCCCGGGTCTGACCCTGCGCATCGGTCGGTACGGTCCGTACATCGAGGTGCCCGGTGACGACCCGGAGAAGCCCCGACGCGTCAACGTCCCCGAGGACCTCGCACCCGACGAGCTCACCGCCGAGAAGGCGCGCGAGTTGGTGGACGCGCCGGTGCTCGGCGACCGCGTCGTCGGCATCAACCCGGAGACCGGCAAGGAGGTGCTCGCGAAGGACGGTCGGTTCGGGCCCTACGTGACCGAGCGCACGCCGGAGCCCGAGCCGGAGGTCGACCCTGCGACGGGCGAGGTGCTCGACACCTCGGCAGCACCGGCGGCCGGCGCCGGGACGACCACGGCTGCCGGCACGGCCACGGCTGCCGACACGACGACCGCCAAGAAGGCGCCGGCGAAGAAGACGACGAAGAAGGCAGCAGCGCCCAAGGAACGCACGGCCTCGCTCTTCAAGTCGATGGACCCGCAGACGATCGACCTCGAGACCGCGCTGAAGCTGCTCGACCTCCCGCGGACCGTCGGTACCGACCCCGAGTCCGGCGAACCCATCACGGCGCAGAACGGCCGGTACGGTCCCTACCTCAAGAAGGGGACCGACACCCGGACCCTCCCGAGCGAGGACGCGATCTTCGACATCGACCTCCCGGGCGCGCTCGAGCTGTTCGCCCAGCCCAAGTACGGCGGGCGCCGGGCAGCGAGTGCAGCGCTCAAGGAGTTCGACGCGGACCCGGTGTCCGGCAAGCCGATCAAGATGAAGGACGGCCGGTTCGGCCCGTACGTCACGGACGGCGAGACGAACGCGACGATCCCGCGCGGCGAGGACATCGAGGCGGTCGACCACGCCCGGGCCGTGCAGCTCATCGCGGACAAGCGTGCCAAGGGTCCGGTGAAGAAGAAGACCGCGGCGCGGAAGCCGGCGGCCAAGAAGAAGTGAGCGGCCGGTTCATCACGCTCGAGGGCGGTGACGGCGCGGGCAAGACCACGCAGGCGCAGCTGCTGACGGCGTGGCTCGAGGAGCACGGCCGGACCGTGGTCCGCACCCGTGAACCCGGTGGGACCGACCTCGGCGTCCGGATCCGCGAGATCGTGCTCCACGAGCGCGGCCACGTGGCACCGCGTGCCGAGGCCCTCCTCTACGCTGCCGACCGCGCCCACCACGTGGAGACGCTGGTGCGCCCGGCGATCGCCCGCGGCGACGTCGTGCTGCAGGACCGCTACATCGACTCGTCGGTCGCTTACCAGGGCGTCGCGCGCGGCCTCGGCGCGGAGCACATCCGCGAGGTGTCCGAGTGGGCCTCCGACGGTCTGGCGCCCGACCTCACGATCCTGCTCGACCTCGACGTGACGGTCGGGCGGTCCCGGGTCGCCGCTGCCCGCGGTGACACCTTCGACCGGCTCGAGTCCGAGGCCGAGGCGTTCCACGAGACCGTCCGGCAGGCCTTCCTGGACATGGCGGCAGCGGAGCCCGATCGGTTCCTGGTCGTCGACGCGGAGGCGCCCGCCGACGAGGTACAGCAGGTCATCCGGGCGGCCGTCGGTCCCCTCGTCGGGATCGATGAGGGATGACGGTGGTCACTGGCAGGATGATCCCGTGAGCGTGTGGGACGGCCTGACCGGGCAAGAAGAAGCGGTCGCCTCCCTGCGGAACGCGGCCGAGGGGCCCGACGGCACGGGTGGCATGACCCACTCCTGGCTCATCACCGGACCACCCGGTTCCGGCCGGTCGAACGTCGCTGCGGCGTTCGCGGCCGCCCTCGTCGGCAACGGCCCCGACGACGACCACACCCTGCAGCAGATCGTCGCGAAGACCCACCCCGACGTGTCGGTGCTCACGACGCAGCGGGTCATCATCACGATCGACGAGATCCGGCAGCTCGTGACGTCGTCGCACTACTCGCCGTCGGTCGGTCGCTACCGGGTCGTCATCATCGAGGACGCCGACCGCATGACCGAACGGACGTCCAACCTGCTCCTCAAGGCGCTCGAGGAACCGCCCGAGCGCACCGTGTGGATCCTCTGCGCGCCGAGCGAAGCCGATCTGCTGCCGACGATCCGCTCACGGGTTCGCTCGGTCCGGCTCCGGGTACCGGGGATCGAGTCCGTCGCCGACCTCATCGTCGCGCGCACCGGTGTCGACCGGGCGCTCGCGATGGACGCTGCCCGGCAGGCGCAGAGCCACATCGGCATGGCCCAGCGTCTCGCCACGAGTGAGGACGCCCGTGCCCGTCGGCGTCGGACCCTCACGACGGTGCTCGGCGTCCGGACGGTGGGCGACGCCGTGATGGCCGCGGCGGAGCTGTTGGCCGTGGCCGACGAGGACGCCAAGGCGATCACCGAGCAGCGTGACGCCGAGGAACGCGACGCGGCGCTCCGTTCCCTCGGTGTCGAACCCGGCGGGACGATCCCACCCGCACTGCGTTCGCAGCTCCGCGCGCTCGAGGAGGACCAGAAGCGGCGCGCGACCCGGAGCCTCCGGGACGGGTTGGACCGCATCCTGGTCGACGTCTCGTCGCTCTACCGTGACCTCCTGCTGCTCGGTCTCGGCGCTCCGGCCGAACCGGTGAACCTCGCGATGCGCGAGCACCTCGACCGGGCGCTCCAGTCGGTGACGCCGGCAGCGGCGCTCGAGGTCCTCGACGCCGTCGCCCTCGCACGCCAGCGCATCGCCGCGAACGTCGCGGCGCTCCTCGCGCTCGAGGCGCTGCTCGTCACGGTGGCCCGCGCGAGCCGCTGAGCACCCTGCAGCGCGGGAGCGACGGCCGCCAACAGCCGGCCGGCCGCCGACCGAGCGAGCGAGCCGCTGCCGCGACGCCACCACGACGCGGACTGGAGGCGCGGTGCCTGCCCGGACCGCGCCTCCAGTCTGTGCGCGGGTACGACCCCGACGATGCTGAGCGAGACGCACGCTGCGAGACATGACAGCGAGTGGCGTGCCGCACGGCAGCGCATGGGACAATCGCCGCATGCCCGACGCCGAACCCGGCCTGCGCGAGCGGAAGCGCCGTGCCACCCGACTGGCCATCCAGCAGGCCGCGCTCCGCATCGCGATCGAGGACGGCCTCGCGGCGGTGACGGTGGACGAGATCTCGCGTCGCGCCGACGTCTCCCCGCGGACGTTCTTCAACTACTTCCCGAACAAGGAAGGTGCGCTCCTCGGGGACGACCCGACGCTGCCGGACGACGCCCTCCTGTCGGACTTCCGGGACGGGGGGCCCACGGGGGACCTGCTCGGGGACCTGGGCGCGCTGCTCGTGCACTCGACGCGGGAGCTCATCGAAGAGCGCGGGTTGATCGAGGAACGCCAGCAGGTGCTCCGCGCGGCACCGGAGCTGTTCAGTCGGCGGATGGAGTCGATGAAGGAGTTCCAGGCCGCGATCGAGCGTGCGGTGGTGGAACGGCTCGAGCGGGCGGGCGGAGACCTCGTCGGGGAAGCCCTTCGTCGGCGGGCGCGGCTGGCGTCGCTCGTCGCCCTCGCGGCACTCCGCCACGCGTGGTGGGAGTGGTCGGACGGTGACGCCGACACGCACCTGGTCGACGAGTTGGAGCGGTCGTTCGCCGACCTCGACGCGCTCGTTTCGCGTTCGCTCGCGTGAACCTGTATAGTTGTGACCCGTGCCGCTCCGGCAACGGAGCGTCCGCCGCCTTAGCTCAGTCGGCAGAGCGATTCACTCGTAATGAATAGGTCGTCGGTTCGATTCCGACAGGCGGCTCCGAAGAAAAGCCCCGTTCAAACGGACTCCAGCTCCTGTTGATCGGGGCTTTTTCGTTGCCGCGGTCGTGTGCGGAGATCGGCCTCTCGGCCGGCGGCAGACCGCTTCGCCGGTGACACGCGTGAGCATTCCCGGCGATCTTGTACCCCCGCCGGTGGGGCGTTTCGTCGACGCTCGTTGTGGGGCCTCGTCGCGATCCTGTGTGTATCGATAGGTTTCCGGAGGAGGCGGGCGGGCGCCGAGGGGCGGTGCCCCCCCCCCCCCGACGGCCTCCAGGGGAGAGATCGATGAGCAAGCGCAAGAACACCGGGAGATGGCTCGCCGTCTCCACAGCCGTCGCCGCCATGTTCGGCGGCGTGGTGGTTGCGGCACCCGCCGGTGCAGCAACGGGGGACATGATCGTGCCCGTGTCGGGCACGGTCACCGGCAACCTCGTCCAGGGTCACTGCATCGACGGTTCGGCCCACTCCGGCTTCGACATCGCGGCCAACTCGGGGACGGCGATCGAAGCAGCAGCGAAGGGCACGGTCGTCGACGTCCGCCAGTCCAGCAGCACGGAGGGGTACGGCACCCAGGTCGTGATCGACCACGGGGCAGGTTACACGTCCCGCTACGGGCACATGATCGTCAACTCGCCGACGGTGAACGTCGGACAGGTCGTGTCGAAGGGGCAGGTCATCGGAAAGGTGGGCAGCACCGGTCACTCCACCGGTCCTCACCTCCACTTCGAGGTCATCATCAAGGGAGTCGCGCAGTCGGGCCCGAGCTCGTACTTCGCGTGCGGTGCCAAGGTCACGCAGGGCACGCCGATCGCCTGGTCCTTCCCCGGCTTCCCGACCGAGCAGCGCACCCGCCAGAACAAGGCGAACAAGCGGTACCCCAGCGGACCGATCGGGTACAACTCCTCGATGAACGAAGAGGTCTTCGCGATCGGCTCCGGCGGGAACGTCGTCAACAACTTCTCGACGCCCGGAAAGGGAGGCGGGTGGAACGGCTGGGGTGATCTCGGCGGCAGCTCGAACACGAAGATCACGGTCGGCACCAACGCCGAGGGCAACGAGGAGGTCTTCGCCATCGGCGGCGGTGGCGCGATCTTCCACAAGTGGTTCGACCCTGCGAAGGGGTGGACGGCTTGGAGCTCGCTCGGTGGATCGAACTTCACCGACATGGCGCTCAGCTACAACCTCGAGGGGAACGAGGTCTTGTACGCCATCGGAGGCGGCGGTCAGATGTACCAGACCTGGTACGACCCATCGAAGGGCTGGGTCGGCTGGGGGAGCCTCGGCGGCAGCAACTTCACCGACGTGACCACCGGGTACAACAAGAACGGCGAGCCCGAGATCTTCGCCATCGGTGCCGGCGGGACGATGTACCACACCTGGTTCACCAAGGGCTCCGGCTGGAACTCCTGGTCCTCGATGGGCGGTTCCGCCTTCACCGAGGTGACGCTCGGCTACAACGCGGCCGGTAACGAGGAACTGTTCGCGATCGGTGGCGGCGGTGTCATGTACCACGCCTGGTTCGACCCCTCCAGCGGCTGGAAGGGATGGGACAGCCTCGGCGGGACCAACTTCACCGACGTCGCTGTGGGCTACAACGCCTCGGGCAACACCGACGTGATCGCGATCGGTGGTGGCGGCGCGCTCTTCCACGCCTGGTACGACCCGTCGAACGGGTGGAACGGCTGGTCCGGCCTCGGAGGTTCCGGCTTCCAGGACGTCGCCGTGGGGTACAACGACCAGGACAACGAAGAGGTGTTCGCGATCGGGAGCAACGGGCAGCTCTACCACACCTACTCCACCCCGGGTCAGGGCACCGGATGGAGCGGCCTCTACTCGATGGGCGGCTCCGGGCTGCGCTGGGAGTGAGGCGCATCGAGGCAGCGGCGCCCCCGGCCATGACGATGCCGAGGTGATCTGACGGAGGCCCCGAGACCCGCTGGGTCTCGGGGCTCCGCGTCGGTGGCGTGNCGTGCCGTCCGCACCCCCTGGTAGACAGGACCCATGACGGTTCGCTGGGGAGTCATCGGCACAGGCGGCATCGCACGCTCCTTCGTGGCGGACTGCACCGCCGCCGGCGTCGAGTTCGTGGCGGTCGGCAGCCGCACCGCGGCGCATGCCGAGTCGTTCGCGGCCGAGTTCGACATCCCGCGCGCACACGGTTCCTACGAGGACCTCGTCGCCGACGACGGTGTCGACGCGGTCTACGTCGCCACCCCGCACTCCCGCCACGCCGAGGACGCACTGCTCGCGATCGAGGCGGGCAAGCACGTGCTGGTCGAGAAGGCGTTCACGATCACCGCCGACGAGGCCCGTCGGGTCGTCGACGCCGCCCGCCGCGCCGACGTCGCCGTGATGGAGGCGATGTGGACGCGGTTCCTCCCGCAGATGGCGATGATCCGTGAGGTGATCGCCGAGGGGCGCATCGGACGGCCCCGGGTCGTCGAGGCGACGCACCACCAGGCGCTGCCCTCCGACCCGTCGCACCGGCTGAACGACCCCGCGCTCGGCGGGGGAGCGCTGCTCGACCTCGGTGTCTACCCGGTGTCGTTCGCGGTCGACGTGCTGGGGGTGCCGACGGACGTGGTCGCGGCGGGGACCCTGAGCGAGCAGGGCGTCGACACGCAGATGGGCCTGGTGCTCACCCACGAGGGCGGGGCGCAGTCGGTGCTGCACTTCGGACTCGACCTCCGTAGCCCGAACACGGCGTCGGTGATCGGTGAGGTCGGCCGCATCGACATCGACTCGACCTGGTACACCCCGACGACGTGGCGGCTGCGCGACCGGGACGGCGCCGTGGTCGAGGAGTTCGACGGCCGCGAGGAACTCACCGGGTACGCGCACGAAGTCCGCGCCTTCGAGTCGATGGTGGTGTCCGGCACGCATGAGGGCGGGCCGATGGACCCCGAGGAGACCGTCGCGATCATGGCGCTCATGGACGAGGCCCGTCGCCAGGTCGGGGTCCGGTACCCGGCGGACGGCTGAGATCGGCCCGAGCAGATCGGGTCGGGGCCTGGAGGCTCCTCCCGCAGTTCCGTAGGATCGTTCGCGATGTCCGACCAGCAGCCAGCACCGCGCTCCGTCGCCGACCGCCTCCGCGACGCCCGAACCGCCGTCCGCGCGTCCGTCGCGCGCCGTCCGGTCCCGTGGATCGCCGGCGGCCTCGCGGCCGTGCTCGTGCTCGGTTCCGGCGGGGCGGTGGCCGTCGCGGCGGCGACGACGCCGGCACCGACCTCCACGGCCGCCGCGAGTGCACCCGCCGCGGCCCCGGGCGGGCCCAGCGCGACGGCGGCCGCGCCGACGCCCACCCCGACGCCGAGCGGCCGCGCCGTCCCCGAGGACGTCGCCGGCCCGTCCGCCCTGCGGACGTGCACGATCTCGGGCGCGGCCTCGGCGAGCGGTCTCGGTGCCTTCGAGGGCTACGTGATGAACGCGAAGACCGGTCAGGTGCTGTTCTCCCGCAACGGCGACAAGGCGGCGCAGACCGGCAGCGTGATGAAGACGCTGACGACGGCGACCGCGCTGGCCGTGCTCGGGGGCGACCACCGCATCCCCACCACCGTGACGAGGGAGTCCGGCGGCGCCATCGCGCTCGTCGGGCACGGCGACGCCACCCTCTCCGCGGGCGGCGCCACGGTGTACCCGGGGGCGCCGACGCTGGCGCAGCTCGCCCAGCAGGTGAAGGCGAAGCTCGGCAGCACCCCGGTGACGACGATCGTCACGGACGACACGTACTGGAACGACGCCGACGCCTGGGACCCGACCTGGCCGGTGAGCGAGCGGACGATCGGCTACCAGCCCGAGGTCACGGCGCTCATGGTCGACGGGGACCGAGCGAACCCCGGGGCTGCCACCTCGCCGCGCTCGACCGACCCGGTCGGCCGGGCCGGAGCGCTGTTCCGCACCGCCCTCGCGAACGCCGGGGTCGCTGGTGCCGCGAACGCGCAGATCGTGAAGCGGGCCACGACGAGCACGGACACGATCGCCACCGTGTCCTCGCAGCCGGTGTCGACGCTCATCGGGCAGATGATCCCCAACTCGGACAACACCCTCGCCGAGATGCTCGCACGCGTGTCGTCGAAGGAGTCCGGTGCGAACGGCTCCGCCGCGTCGCTGACCTCCGTCTACCAGACCGCGCTCAAGTCCTACGGGGTCGACCCGTCGGGCATCGTCATCAAGGACGGCTCGGGCGAGAGCGCCGCCAACGCCGTGTCGCCGAACTTCGTCGCCCACCTCATGGTGCAGGTCGCCGCGGGGGTGAAGGGGCTCGGCACGCTCGCCTCCGCGCTGCCGGTCGCTGGACAGTCGGGCACCCTCGCGAGTCGGTTCACCGGGGCGAACGCGGTCGCGCGCGGGAAGGTGCACGCGAAGACCGGCTGGATCGACAGCGCGAACACGCTCGGCGGGTACATCGACGCCGCCGACGGCACGCGGTTGACGTTCGCGTTCTACGCCATCGGGTCGTCGCGGGCCGCCGCGCTGCCCGCGCTCGACGCCGTGACCGCTGCCACCTACTCCTGCGGGAGCAAGCTCAGCGGCTCGTAGCCCTGCCGGGTGTTGGATGGGTGCATGTCCCGGGCACTCCTCGTCGTCGACGTCCAGAACGACTTCACCGAGGGCGGCGCCCTGGGTGTCACGGGCGGTTCGGCGCTCGCACGGCGCATCACCGCCTTCCTCGGCCGGCACGCCGACGAGTACGACCTCATCGTCGCCTCTCGTGACTGGCACCACGGCGACGACGACAACGGCGGCCACTTCGCCGGCCCCGAGGGCCCGGACTACGAGACCACCTGGCCCGTCCACTGCGTCGCCGGCAGCCCGGGTGCGGAGTACCACCCCGACCTCGACACGGAGCCCGTCGACGTGCACGTGTACAAGGGCCAGGGCACACCGGACTACTCGGCGTTCCAGGCCCGTACGGAGGAGGGCCGGACGCTCCCCGACGTGCTGGCCGAGCACCGCGTCGTGACGATCGACATCGTCGGGATCGCGACCGACCACTGCGTGCGTGCGACGGCGCTCGACGCCCGCGCCGCCGGCTTCGACGTGGCGGTGTACGACGACCTCGTCACGGGTGTCGATCCGGGGCGGAGCGCGCGGGCACTCGAGGAGATCCGGACGGTCGGCGGGCACGTCGACCACAGCGACATGGACGAGGGGTTGGCGAACCCCGGAGGAGCAGTACTGTGACCACCACGACCCCCACCGGACCGACCACCACCGTCGCGGACGAGAACCTCTCGGTCCACGGCGTCCCCACCGGCGTGTTCATCGGCGGCGCCTGGCGTGCGGCCTCCGGTGGCGCGACGTTCCCGGTGCGGGACCCGTCGACGGGTGAGGTCCTCGCCGAGGTCGCCGACGGAACGCCCGAGGACGGCATCGCGGCGCTGGACGCGGCCGTGGCGGCGCAGGACGCGTGGGCGGCGACCGCGCCGCGGGAGCGGTCGGACATCCTCCGCCGCGCGTTCGAGCTGGTCCGCGAGCACGAGGACGACCTGGCGGCGCTCATGACGCTCGAGATGGGGAAGCCCCTGGCCGAAGCGCGCGGCGAGGTCGTGTACGGCGGCGAGTTCCTGCGCTGGTTCTCCGAGGAGGCCGTGCGCATCGGTGGCGACTACCGCACCAACCCGGAGGGCACCGGCCGCGCCATCGTGCTCAAGCGCCCGGTCGGACCGGTGTACGCGATCACGCCGTGGAACTTCCCGCTCGCGATGGCGACCCGGAAGATCGGCCCCGCCCTCGCCGCCGGGTGCACGGTGGTCGTGAAGCCGGCCGAGCTCACCCCGCTGACGACGCTGTTCCTCGTGGAGCTGTTCCGCCGTGCCGGGCTCCCGGACGGCGTGCTCAACGTCGTGCCCTCCCTCGACGCGAAGGGCCTGTCCGAGCCCATCATCGCCGACCGCCGACTCCGGAAGCTGACCTTCACGGGGTCGACCCCCGTCGGTTCGGCGCTCCTCAAGCAGGCGGCGGACAACGTCCTCAGGACGAGCATGGAGCTCGGCGGGAACGCCCCGCTGCTCGTGTTCGACGACGCCGACCTCGACACCGCGGTGAGCGCCGCGATGCAGGCGAAGTTCCGCAACGTCGGTGAGGCGTGCACGGCCGCGAACCGGTTCTTCGTGCAGGAGGGCATCGCCGACGCCTTCACAGCCGCGCTCACGGCGAAGGTGGACGCGCTGCGCATCGGCCGGGGGAGTGAGGACGGCGCGACGCTGGGGCCGCTCATCGACGACCGGGCCGTGGACAAGGCCGCTCGGCTCGTCGACGACGCCGTCTCCCGCGGCGCGCGCCTCGTCACCGGTGGCCAGCGGGTCGACCGGCCGGGCACCTACTACGCGCCGACGGTCCTCGACGGCGTGCAGCCGGGTTCGGACATCCTCACGACCGAGATCTTCGGACCCGTGGTGTCGATCACCCGGTTCACCACCGAGGAGGAGGGCATCCGGCTCGCCAACGACACCGAGTTCGGGCTCATCGCGTACGCCTACACCTCGGACTTCACGCGCGGGCAGCGGCTGGCGGAGCGGCTCGAGACGGGGATGCTCGGCCTCAACACGGGCGTCGTCTCGAACGCGGCGTTCCCGTTCGGCGGCGTGAAGGCGTCAGGGCTCGGGCGCGAGGGCTCGCACGAGGGCATCGAGGAGTACCTCGAGACGGTCTACGTGCTGACGCCGGACCCGTTCGCCGCCTGAGGGGCGTCCGTCACACCAGGAGCTGGTGCTTCGCGAGGTCCCGGTAGAGCGGCGTCGACTCGACGAGCTCGGAGTGGGTCCCGACGCCGACGACCCGTCCGTGCTCGAGCACGACGATCACGTCGGAGTCGACCACGGTGGACAGTCGGTGCGCGATGACGAGCAGGGTGCGGTCCTCGGCGACGGCGTCGATCGCGAGCCGCATCTTCTGCTCGTTGACACCGTCGAGTGACGAGGTCGACTCGTCGAGCAGCAGGATCGGGGGAGCGGCGAGCAACGCCCGGGCGATCGCCAGACGCTGACGTTCCCCACCGGAGAGCATGACGCCGTCCTCGCCGACCTGCGCGTCGAGGCCGCGCGGGTCGCGGTGCAGCACCTCACCGAGGTTCACCGCCTCGAGGACGCGGACGCAGTCCTCCTCGGTGGCGTCGGGTGAACCGAGCAGCAGGTTCGCCCGGATCGTGCCGGCCAGCACCGGTGCGTCCTGCTCGACGTACCCGATCTGGGCGCGGAGCTCGGCACGGTCGAGTCCGCGTACGTCGACGCCGCCGAGCCGGATCACGCCGTCGGTGGGGTCGTAGAAGCGTTCGATGAGGGCCAGGGTCGTCGACTTGCCCGCACCCGAGGGGCCGACGAGCGCCACGCGGGCACCGCGGGGGACGCGGAAGGAGACGTCGTGCAGCACCGTCTGGTCGGGGTCGCGCTCGCTCGTGTGGTCCGCCGCCACCGCGCCGTCTGCTCCGGACGCGTCCGCGGTGCCGCGGTACCGGAACGACACGTGTTCGAAGGTGATGGCGTCGTCCGTCTCGACCGCCGCCGCGACCCGGACCGCGGCGTCGTCCTGCGCTTCGGTCGGGAGGTGCAGGATCTCCTCGATCCGGCCGAGCGCTCCGAGGGCCTGCGCGACGGCGACCGCGGCACCCATGGCCTGACCGAGCGGCATGATCATCATGAAGAGCAGCAGGATGAACGTGATGAGCGTGGCGATCGTGATCGTCCCCGCGGCCACCTGGGCGCCGCCCACGCCGAGCACCGCGATGAACGCGACCTGCATCACGATGCTCGCCACGGGCACGACGAACGCGGACATCTTGGCGATGTCGAGGCCGCGCCGGTACGCCTCCGTCGCGTGGTCGTCGACTTCGCGCACCTCACGTTCGGTCGCGCCGGCGGCCCGGATCGTCCGGACCGCGCCGATGCCGCGCTCGACGGCCGCGGTGAGGTCGCCCACCTTCTCCTGCGCGCGCTTCGACGCGACGCGGATGCGCCGGCTCAGGCCGCCGACCACGACGATCGCGATGAGGACGATGAACACCGTGATGCCCAGGAGGAGCGGATCGATGATCGCCATCGCGACGACCGCGCCGATGAACGTCAGTGCGCCGCCGATCGACTCGATGAGGCCTTGCGTGAGGACCGCACGGAGGAGTGTCGTGTCGCTGCCGACCCGGGAGACGAGGTCACCCGTGCGACGGGTGTCGAACTCGGAGATCGGGAGGTTCAGGATGCGCGCGATCAGCTTGCGCCGGGTGGAGAGCACGACGCCCTCTCCGGCGCGCTGGAGCAGGAAGTGCTGGATGCCGTTGAGCAGCCCGGAGACGATCACGAGCGCGACGAGGATCCACACCAGCGTGCTGAGGGTGTTGCCGTGCTGTACCGCCGTGACGACCTGGTTCACGAGCAGTGGCTGGGCGAGTGAGGCACCGGCACCGAGGACGCTCAGCACGATGATGACGACCATCGCGGGCTTGTTCTCGAACAGGTAGCTCAGCAGCCGGCCGAAGCTGGCGCGAGGTCCGTCGGTCTTCTTGGGTCGCGCGAAGGGGGAGCTCATCGTGTTCCTAGTTTCTGCCGTACTTCTTGTGCACTGCCTGTCGGCTGACGCCGAGCAGCGTCGCGATCTCCTGCCAGGACGCGCCGGCGTTGCGGGCGCGTCGAGCGGCGAGTTCCTCGGTGCGGTCGAGCTCACGACGCAGCTCGCGCACGCTGGCGAGGGCGGAGAACGGGTCGTCTCCGGCTGCACCCGCCGCGAGGCTCGTGATGGTCGGCCGGTCCATGACTGTCAACCTACATTGACGGTCCGACACTGTCAACCTGAGTTGACGCGATGGCGCGGGGCGACTCGGAACGACGATGTCGCCGTCGTACGACAGCGAGGATGTCGTTCGGCATCGGCCCCGGCGGCGTCGACCCGGCGGCGGTGGCAGCGCGCGCAGACGGACGGGAGGCGCGGTGCCAGCTGGCA
>NZ_JBQEPN010000006.1:133863-146226 GCF_052045775.1 Curtobacterium sp. 22159 | reverse complement strand
GGCGCGGTGCCAGCTGGCACCGCGCCTCCCATCCGTCTGCTGCTCGCCTCAGGCGCGCGCCTCCACGGGTGCCGCATCCGGCGTACCGGCCGCGTCCGCGGCGTCGAGCGCCGCGGTCCGCGTCTCACGCACGAACAGGAGCGCGACCAGCGTCACGACCGCGGCGATGGTGAGGTAGAGGCCGACGAGGAAGATGTTCCCGTCCGGCTTCCACAGCGCCAGCGCGATCGTCGGCGCGAGCGACGCTCCCAGGATCGACGCGACGTTGTAGGCGATGGCCGAGCCGGTGTAGCGGACGTTCGTCGGGAAGAGCTCCGGCAGCAGCGCACCCATCGGACCGAACGTCAGCCCCATGAGCGACAGGCCCACGATGAGGAACGTGACGACCGTGATCGGGCCCGTCGACGCGGCGAACCAGAACTGGAAGGTCAGGCCGAAGAGGGCGATGCCGATCGTCGTCGGGATGAGCGTGCGGCGACGGCCGAACTTGTCGGCGAGGAAGCCGGCGACCGGGGTGAAGATGCCGAAGAACACGACCCCGATCATGAGCAGCGTCAGGAACTCGCCGCGCGTGTACCCGAGTCCGGGCTTCGGGACGAGCGGACCCGCCTCGGCGCCCGTCGTGCCGTACGACAGCGTGAACGTCGTCATGAAGTAGAAGAGCACGTACGTGGCGACCATGCCGAACGTGCCGATCACCACGGCCTTCCACGAGGTGCGGAACACGCGGCCGAGCGGCACCTTCGCGACGGTCCCGGACTCCTGCACGCCGCGGAACACCGTGGACTCGACGAGCCGGAAGCGCACGTACAGGCCGACGATCACGAGGACCGCGGACAGGAGGAACGGGATCCGCCAGCCCCACGCCTGGAAGTCCGCGTTCGGGGTGCCGTCGGCTCCGGCCGGCATCGCGGCGTTGATCGCGATGAACAGGCCGTTGGCGAGGAGGAACCCGATCGGGGCGCCGAGCTGCGGCATCGAGCCGAACACCCCGCGCTTGCCGGTCGGGGCGTTCTCGGTCGCGAGCAGTGCGGCACCAGACCACTCGCCACCGAGCCCGACGCCCTGGGCGAACCGCATCACGGCGAGCAGGACGGGTGCCCAGATGCCGATCGTGCCGAACGTCGGCAGGCAGCCGATGAGGAACGTGGCCGTGCCCATGACGAGCAGCGACGCGACGAGGGTGGCCTTGCGGCCGACGCGGTCGCCGAAGTGGCCGAAGATGATCGAGCCGACGGGTCGGGCGAAGAACGCGAGGGCGAACGTGACGAACGAGGACAGCTGCGAGGCCGTCGGGTCCTCGTTCGGGAAGAACAGCGTCGGGAAGACGAGGACCGCGGCGGTCGCGTAGACGTAGAAGTCGTAGAACTCGATGGAGGTGCCGACGAGGCTGGCGATCACGACGCGGGAGCGCGGGTTGCCGGCGGTCTTCTGGGTTGGTGCGGGTGCCGATGCGGCGGACATGGGGTGAGGAGACTCCGAGTGGGCGCTCACGGGGGAGCGCAGCGGTGTTCCCGGACTGCGGACACCGGTCGGTTCGCGCAGGGTGGTGCGGCGCCGATCGGGTGCGTCCGGGTGGTGGTGGACCGCTCGTGACGGAGGACCCCATCGTACGACAGATGTCGTCGACCTTCGAATCCGCCGGGAACCCGCCGGACTCGGCCGCGTCAGTTCGCGGCGCCGGCTTCCAGGTGCGCGGGCAGCTGGTGGCCCATGCGGTCGCGCTTGGTGTCGAGGTAGCCGGCGTTCTGTGCGGAGACCCCGACGACGAGCGGCACGAGGCCCTCGACGGTGATGCCGTGCTCCTCGAGCTGTCGCCGCTTCTCCGGGTTGTTCGACAGCAGGCGGATGCTCGTGATGCCGAGGTCCGCGAGGATGCCGGCGGCCCCGCCGTACTCGCGCGAGTCGGCCGGCAGACCGAGCGCGAGGTTGGCGTCGAGCGTGTCGAGGCCGTCCTCCTGCAGGCGGTAGGCCTTGAGCTTGTTGATGAGGCCGATGCCGCGGCCCTCCTGCCCGCGCAGGTACACCACCACCCCGCCCTCGGTCGCGATCGTGTCGAGCGCCGCGTCGAGCTGCGGGCCGCACTCGCACTTCAACGACCCGAAGGCCTCGCCCGTCAGGCACTCCGAGTGCACGCGGACGAGCGCACCGTCGGCGGGTGCCGAGCCGTCCGGACCGGACGCGATGATGGCGACGTGCTCTGCGCCGGTCACGAGGTCGCGGTAGGCGCGCATCTCGAAGGTGCCGTGGATCGTCGGGACGTTCGTGGCGACCTCGAACTGGACCGGGCTCCCGGGGGTGGGGGAGGTGAGTGCATCGGTCATGGGGTGCTCCGGTCGTTCTGGGGCCCCGCGTCCCCGAGCTCGCCTGCCGCCGGCAGCGGGGCGCGGTGGGGTCGTGCTCGGACCAGCAGGTCGGGGCCGAGGCTGGTGGTCGATAGTACGTCCAACCTGCGACGTTCGCCGATGCTTCCCACGCCGACGTCATCGAGGGCAACACGCGGGCCGCCGAGCAGCACGGGAGCGAGGTACACGAGGTACTCGTCGACGAGGTCGGCGGCGATGAGCGCGGACGCCACGGTCGGACCGCCCTCGACGAAGACCGAGTGCACACCGTGGTCGCGGAGGGACGCCAGTGAGGCGGCGAGGTCGTGGCCCGGCAGTGCGACGAGCCCTCGGGGGTGGCGACGGACGGCGGCGCCGTCGGGGACCGCCCGGTCGCCGACGACCACCGGGAGTGGTTGGTCGGCGAGGAGCTCACCGGCGTCACCGCGTGCCGTGAGGCTCGGGTCGTCGACCAGGACCGTGCCCGTGCCGACGAGGATCGCGTCGTGTCCGGCACGCTGCTCGTGGACGTGCTGACGGGCCGCTGCCCCGGTGATCCACCGGCTCGTGCCGTCGGCGGCGGCTGCGCGACCGTCGAGACTCGACGCCCACTTCACCGTGACCCAGGGACGGCCGAGCCGCACGGACAGGAGCCACCGCTCGAGGAAGGCCTCGGCCTCGTCGGCGAGCACACCCGGGACGACGTCGACACCGCCGGCGCGGAGCCGGTCCGCCCCGCCGTGCGCGTGTGCGCCGGGGTCGTCGATCGCGTACACGACCCGGCCGATCCCGGCGTCGAGGAGTGCGAGGGCGCAGGGGCCGGTCCGACCGGTGTGGTTGCAGGGCTCGAGCGTCACCACGGCGGTCGCGCCGACGAGGAGCTCGGGCGGCACCTTGCCCATGGCGTCGACCTCGGCGTGGGGCGTGCCCGCACCCTTGTGCCAGCCCTCGGCGAGGACGTCGCCGGTCGGCGAGAGGATGACCGCGCCGACCCGGGCGTGGTCCCCGACGGCGGGGCCGAGCGCGGCGAGTTCGAGTCCGCGCCGCATGGCTCGGACCTCGGCCGGGGTGGCCGCGGCGGAGGGAGAGCTCGTCACGTGTCGAGACTACCGGCGGGTGTTCGGTGACGCGTCACCGCGGTGTCCCCCGACGGCCGGCGGCGCACCATCGAACGTCTCCGACGGCCAGTCGAGATCGGACGCCGGCGTCCCGTCGGCGCGCCGGAGTCCCCGCCACGCGGTCGTCGGGGCGCCGTCGCGGCCCGGGATGCGAGCGGTGCCCGTGCCGGTGAAGGAGAAGCCGGCCGCACGGGCGACCCGCGCCGAGGCGGTGTTGCCCGCGTAGCACTCCCAGTACACGTCCGGCGCGCCCTGGTCGAAGGCCCAGCCGAGCACGAGTCCGACGGCGTCGTGCATGAGGCCGGCGCCCCGGGCGGACGGGGCGAGCCAGAAACCGACGTCCCGGCCGGCTGTGCGGTAGCTGATGATGCCGTCGAGCCACGTCGATCCCGGCCGCCGGATGCCCCAGGTGTACTCGCGGTCCGACGCCCACCCGGGCCCGACGAGCGCGTCCACGAAGGTGGTGGCGTCACGGGTCGAGTACGGGGACGGGACGGTGGTCCACCGGACGATGTCCGGGTCTTGGCAGGCCTCGGCGATCGCGGTGACGTCCGCGCGCGTCGGGACGTCGAGGTGCACCCGGGCGGACGACAGCGTGACGGGCTGCATGGTCAGCCACGGCGCCGGGGGACGAAGCCGATGCGGTCGTAGACGCGGGCGAGGGTCGCCTCGGCGATCGCTTCTGCCCGATCGGCGCCGACGGCGAGCAGACGGTCGAGTTCCGCCGGGTCGTCCAACAGCTCCAGCGTGCGGGCCCGCACGGGTTCGAGCTCCGCCACCACCGCGTCGGCGACCTCGCCCTTCAGGTCGCCGTAGCCCTTGCCGGCGAACGATGCTTCGAGGTCGGCGATCGAGGTGCCCGTGAACGCCGACAGGATCGACAGCAGGTTGGTGACACCGGGCTTCGCCTGGCGATCCGCACGGATCTCGCGTTCGGTGTCGGTGACCGCCGAACGGATCTTCTTCGCCGTGCGCTTCGGGTCGTCGAGCAGGCGGATGAGGCCGTTGTCGGACGCGGCCGACTTGCTCATCTTGCTCGCCGGGTCCTGCAGGTCGTAGATGCGGGCGGTGTCGGTGAGGATGCGGGCCTCGGGCACGACGAACGTGTCACCGAAGCGGGAGTTGAAGCGCCCCGCGAGGTCACGGGTGAGCTCGACGTGCTGGCGCTGGTCGTCACCGACGGGCACGACCTTCGTGTCGTAGAGCAGGATGTCGGCCGCCATGAGGATCGGGTACGTGAACAGCCCGACGGACGCGGCCTCGGCGCCCTGCCGCGCGGACTTGTCCTTGAACTGGGTCATCCGGCTCGCCTCGCCGAACCCCGTCAGCGTGTTGAGCACCCACGCGAGTTCGGCGTGCGCCGGCACGTGCGACTGCACGAACAGCGTGGCCTTCGTGGGGTCGATGCCGGAGGCGATGTACTGCGCCGCCGTCGCCCGCGTGTTGGCGCGGAGCTCGGCCGGGTCCTGCGCCGAGGTGATGGCGTGCATGTCGACGACGCAGTAGATCGCGTCGAAGTCGTCGAGCAGGGTCCGCCACTGCATGAGCGCGCCGATGTAGTTGCCGAGGTGGAGGGATCCCGCGGATGGCTGGATGCCCGAGAAGATGCGCGTCGTGGTCATGGTGCTGTCCTGTGCTGGAGAAGAGTTGGGGAGCGGGTCAGAGTTCGTAGTCGACGACCACGGGGGCGTGGTCGGACCATCGCTGGTCGTACGCCGCAGCGCGGTCGACCGTGTACTGCGTGACCTTGCCCGCGAGCTCGGGCGTCGCCATCTGGTAGTCGATGCGCCAGCCCGTGTCGTTGTCGAACGCCTGGCCGCGCCAGGACCACCACGTGTACGGGCCGTCGACGTCACCGGCCTGGGCGCGTCCGACGTCGACCCAGCCGAGCCCCGGCCCGGTCGAGCCGTCGGCGCCCTCGACCCGCTCGCCCTCGGCGCCGAAGAAGCGGGAGAAGTAGGCGCGCTCGCGGGGGAGGAACCCGGCCCGCTTGACGTTGCCCTTCCAGTTCTTGATGTCGCGCTCGTCGTGCCCGACGTTGAGGTCACCGACGACCACGGCGAGCGGGTTGTGCTCCCGCAGGGCGGGGAGACGCTCCGTCATCGCGTCGAGGAACTTCCACTTCTCGTCCTGCTTCGGGGTGTCGGCCTCGCCCGAGTGGACGTAGGTCGACACGACCGTGACGGTGGTCCCGCCGATCTCGTAGTCGGCTTCGAGCCAGCGGCCGGCGGAGTCGAACTCCTCGGCGCCGAGCTCGACGCGGTGGATCTGCGCCCGGTGCCGTGAGGCGATCGCGACGCCCGCCCGGCCCTTCGCCGTCGCGGGGTCGTGCACGATGTCCCACTCGTCGCCGAGCAGTCCGGCGAGGTCGTCGCTCGACGCGCGGACTTCCTGCAGGGCGAGGACGTCGACGTCGCGCGTGGCGAGCCACTCGCCCATGCCCTTCCGGAACGCGGCACGGATGCCGTTCACGTTGACGGATGCGAGGCGCAGGCGTGTCATGTCCAACACCCTATCGGCGGGTGCCGACACCCCTCGTGCGCGCTCCTCCCGCCGTCGTGTGGTCGCGTCGGACGCGACCGGTCCGGTCAGGCCGCGTCGTGGTCCGTCTTGAGGAACTCGACCAGGCTGTCGGCGGTCGCCTCCGCGTCGTCGCCGTCGACGGTGAGCGTGACCTCGTCGCCGTTCTCGATGCCGAGGCCGAGGAGCGCGAGGATGCTTCCCGCGTTGCCGGACTTGTCGCCCTTCGCGATGGTGACCTGGTGGCCCGACGCCGTCACGGTCTGGACGAAGAGGGAAGCGGGACGGGCGTGCAGGCCGGACGCGCTGGCGACGGTGACGGTGCGGGTGGCTTCGGACATCGATGAACTCCTGTCGATGGGTGGTGCGGCCATGCTAGCGAGCGGGCCGTGGGTGGGAACTCGGTGGCGGCTCAGTCGCGGCCGGGCCAGAACACCTCGGTGCCGGCGGCCTCGACCTCGCGCACGAGGTCGGCGTTCACGCCGGGGTCGGTGATGATCGTGTCGATCGCGGCGAGGGGGGCGACGCGGCCGAACTCCTCGCGGCCGAACTTGGTGTGGTCGGCGAGCAGGATGCTCCGCCGGGCGGCCTTGATCATCGCGGACTTCACGGCCGCCTCGGCCATGTTGTGCGTCGTCAGGCCGCGCTCGGGCGTGATGCCGTTGATGCTGATGAACGCGACGTCGACGCTCACCATGCCGATGAGCTGGTGGGTCCAGGTGCCGACACCGGCGAGGGAGTCGCTCCGGATGTTCCCGCCGAGGAGGTGGAGGTCGATCCCGGGCCGGTTCGCGACGGCCATCGCCACGGGCAACGAGTGCGTGACGACCGTGAGCCCCCGATCGGTGGGGAGCATCTCGGCGAGGCAGATGGTCGACGTGCCGGCGTCGATCATCACGGAGCCGTTCTCCGGCAGTTCGTCGAGGGCGGCCTCGGCGATGACCATCTTCTCGGACTGGTTGATGCCGCCGCGGTCGCCGACGCCCGGGTGGAGGGTGATGCGTTCGACCGGGATGGCTCCACCGTGGGCACGCCGGACGAGCCCACGACGCTCGAGGCTCGTCAGGTCGCGGCGGATCGTCTCCGGCGTGACGGCGAGCAGCTCGGCGAGGTCCTTCACGTCGACCCGGCCCTGCGCGCGTGCCTGCTCGACGATGCGCTGGTGGCGCTCTGGTGCGTACATCGGACCTCGTCGTCTCGGGTCGGAACGGAACGGACATGCTCGGGCACGTCTCCGGCGGATCAGAACCGGACGGTTCAGCCACCAGACGCAAACGGGCATCTGTTTCTGCATTTTTATCCCCGGATGTGTTTGTTTGTCAACGCGGATCGGGGTATGGTGCTGCTCATGCCGCACCGGCGGGGTCCTGGTCTCCGCGCCGCGCGCACCGAACGAACCACCCCACCGCAAGCGCGCGTGAGATGAAGGAGTCTCGAATGTCCGAACTGCTCGGCACCGGCGTCGGCCGCGGCGTCGCCCACGGCCCCGTGCTCCGCATGGCGGACCCGCTCGGCGAACCGTCGACGGCGGCGCTCGAGGGATCGGCGGACGACGCGAAGCAGGCGGTCGCCGGCGCGCTCGCCGCGGTCGCCGAGGACCTCAACAAGCGCGGGCAGCTCGCCGGCGGCGACGCGCAGGCCGTGCTCGAGGCCCAGGCGCTCATGGCGCAGGACCCGACGCTCCTCGACGACGTGCACACCCGCATCGACCGGGGCACGAACGCCGAGCGTGCCGTGTTCGAGGCGTTCGGCCAGTTCCGCGACCTGCTCGTCGGCATGGGCGGCTACATGGGGGAGCGCGCGGCCGACCTCGACGACGTGGCCCAGCGCATCATCGCGAAGCTCCGCGGCGTGCCCGCACCGGGCGTCCCCGAGTCGGACACCCCGTTCGTCCTCGTCGCCCGTGACCTCGCACCCGCCGACACCGCGCTCCTCGACCTCGACAAGGTCCTCGCGCTCGTGACCCGGGACGGCGGTCCCACCTCGCACACCGCGATCCTCGCCCGCGCCAAGGGCATCACGGCCGTCGTCGGTGTGTCCGGTGCCGACGCGCTGACCGACGGACAGCACGTCGTCGTCGACGCCGGTGCCGGCACGGTGACGACCGAGCCCTCCGACGCACTCGTCGCCGACGTCGAGCAGCGCATCGCCGACCGCCTCGCCGCCGCCTCGGCACCGCTCACCGCCGGTGCCCTCGCCGACGGCCACGCCGTGCCCCTGCTCGCGAACCTCGGCAGCCCCGCCGACGCCGCGGGCGCCGTTGCTCTCGGTGCGGAGGGCGTGGGGCTCTTCCGCACCGAGTTCCTCTTCCTCGACTCGCCGACCGCCCCCACGGTCGAGCAGCAGACCGAGTCGTACCGCCAGCTGCTCGAGGCGTTCCCGGGCAAGAAGGTCGTCGTCCGAGCGCTCGATGCCGGCGCTGACAAGCCCCTGCCGTTCCTCACCGACAAGGACGAGGAGAACCCGGCACTCGGTCGTCGTGGCCTCCGGGCGCTCCGGAACCACCCCGAGGTGCTCCGCGACCAGCTCACCGCGCTCGCCCAGGCCGACGCGGCGACCGAAGCCGACCTCTGGGTGATGGCCCCGATGGTCGCCGACGCCGAGGAGACCGAGTACTTCGTCGGCCTCGCCCGCGAACTCGGCATCCGCACCGCGGGCGTCATGGCCGAGGTCCCCTCGCTCGCCCTCATGGCCGAGCAGGTCCTCGCCACCGCCGACTTCGTGTCGATCGGCACCAACGACCTGACGCAGTACACGATGGCCGCGGACCGCATGCTCGGCACCGTCGCGTCCTACCAGGACCCGTGGCACCCCGCGGTCCTCCGGCTCGTCGCGCAGCTCGGCGCCGCCGGACAGTCCACCGGCAAGCCCGTCGGGATCTGCGGTGAGGCTGCGGCCGACCCGCTGCTCGCCGTCGTCCTCGTCGGACTCGGCGCGACCACCCTCTCCATGACCCCCGCGGCCCTGGCCGACGTGCGCGCCGAACTCGGTCGTCACACGCTCGACCAGGCCCGTGAGATGGCCCAGGCGGCGCTCGCCGCGAGCACGGCGGCGGCCGCGAAGTCCGCCGCGGCCGCAGCGCACGCCGTCTGAGCCGCCAGCACCACCTCCCACCACACCGCAGCAGCAGCACCCTTCACAGAAAGTCACCGCACATGACAACGTCGTCCGTTGCATCGTCGCCCGCCCCCGCGCGGGGGCAAGGGCGCGTGCGCGTCCAGAAGTTCGGCACGTTCCTCTCCGGCATGGTCATGCCCAACATCGCGATCTTCATCGCGTGGGGCATCATCACGGCCTTCTTCATCCCCACGGGCTGGACCCCGGTGGCGGCACTCGGTGGCTCCGCGGACGGCAGCGTCGTCGGCGTCGTCGGGCCGATCCTGACCTACCTCATCCCCCTCGCGATCGCGATCCAGGGTGGCCGGATGGTCTACGACATCCGCGGCGCGGTCGTCGGTTCCATCTTCGCCATGGGCGTCATCCTCGGTTCCGACACCACGATGATCCTCGGCGCGATGATCTGCGGCCCGCTCGGCGCGTACATCATCAAGCAGGTCGACCGCATCTGGGACGGCAAGATCAAGCCGGGCTTCGAGATGCTCGTGAACAACTACGCCGCGGGCATCCTCGGCTTCGGTCTGTTCCTCGTCGGGTTCTTCTGGCTGTCGAAGCTGTTCACCGGCATCGCGCTGGCGCTCGGGTCGGCGGTCGAGTTCCTCATCCACCACTCGCTCCTGCCGCTGGCCAGCATCTTCATCGAGCCGGCGAAGGTCTTCTTCCTCAACAACGCCATCAACCACGGCGTCCTCGACCAGCTCGGTGCGCAGCAGGTCAAGGAGTCCGGCAAGAGCATCCTGTTCCTGCTCGAGGCGAACCCCGGCCCCGGTCTCGGCATCCTCCTCGCCTTCACCTTCTTCGGTGTCGGCATCGCCCGCTCGACCGCTCCCGGCGCGATCATCATCCAGTTCTTCGGCGGCATCCACGAGATCTACTTCCCGTACGTGCTGCAGAAGCCGGTCCTGTTCATCGCCGTCATCCTCGGTGGTGGCACCGGCGTGCTCACGAACGTGATCTTCAACTCGGGTCTGACGGCTCCCGCTTCTCCTGGGTCGATCCTCGCGGTCCTGTTCAACACCTCGCGTGACAGCTACCTCGGCGTCATCCTGTCGGTGGTGCTCTCGGCGGCGGTGACCTTCGCGGTCGCGTCCTTCTTCCTCCTGACGAGCCGCAAGCGCGACCTGGCGAACGGTGGCGGGGACATGACCGCCGCGTTCGACAAGATGCAGGCGAACAAGGGTCGCGAGGCGAACGCCGCCACCGCCGGGCTCTTCGCCAACAACAGCCCCGCCAACGAGCAGGAGTCCGAGGCCGCCCTGGGCGGCGTCGGCGCCGGCACCACCACCGCGACCGCCACCAAGGTGCACAACCTGGTGTTCGCCTGCGACGCCGGCATGGGCTCGAGCGCGATGGGCGCCAGCGTCCTGCGCAACAAGATCAAGAAGGCGGGCATCGAGGGCGTCACGGTCACCAACAAGGCGATCGCGAACCTCTCCGGTGACGAGGACCTGATCATCACGCAGGAGGAGCTCACCGACCGCGCTCGGCAGAAGAACCCGAACGCACAGCACGTGTCGGTCGGCAACTTCATGAACGCGCCGCAGTACGACCAGGTCGTCGAACAGCTCAAGAACCAGTAACGAAGTGCAGTATCGGAGGGGACGGGTGAAGGCCCGTCCCCTCCACCACGTCCGCGAACAAAGGAGAACCCCGATGCCCGTCCTGCAGGAGAGCCAGATCCGGATCCACACCGAGGACACCGCGCCGACCAAGTCGGAGGCGATGAAGGAGGCGGCCGAGATCCTCGAGGCTGCAGGCGCGGTCACGGCGGACTACTACCCCGCGATGCTCGAGCGTGAGAAGAGCGTCTCGACCTACATAGGGAACTTCCTCGCGATCCCGCACGGCACGAACGACGCGAAGGACGCCATCAAGTCGTCGGCGCTGTCCTTCATCCGGTACGCCACCCCCATCGACTGGGACGGCAACCCCGTCCGCTTCGTCGTCGGCATCGCGGGCGTCAACAACGAGCACCTCGACATCCTGTCGAAGATCGCGATCGTCTTCTCCGACGAGGACGAGGTCAAGAAGCTGACCGACGCCCCGGACACGGCCAGCGTCCTCGCGATCCTCGGTGAGGTCAACGAGTGAGCGAGCGCACCGCCGTCCACTTCGGTGCGGGCAACATCGGCCGCGGCTTCGTCGGTCTGCTCCTGCACGAGGCCGGCTACGAGGTCGTCTTCGCCGACGTCGCCGCGCCGCTCATCGACGCGCTGGCCGCAGCGGACTCGTACACCGTGCACGAGGTCGGCGCGGGGGCGACGGACCACGAGGTCACGAACTTCCGTGCACTGAACAGCGCGCAGGACGAGGCGGGTGTGGTCGCCGAGATCGCGAACGCCGCGATCGTCACCTGCGCGGTCGGCCCGAACGTCCTGAAGTTCATCGCCCCCGTCATCGCCCAGGGGTTGCAGGCACGCCCGGCGGACGCCGCTCCGCTCGCGGTGATGGCGTGCGAGAACGCGATCAACGCGACGGACCGTCTCCGCGAGTTCATCGTCGACGCGCTGCCGTCGGACACCCGCGACCAGGCGCTCGCGAAGGCCGTGTTCGCGAACACCGCCGTCGACCGCATCGTCCCCGCGCAGCCCGAGGGCGCCGGACTCGACGTCACCGTGGAGACCTACTTCGAGTGGGCCATCGACCGCACCCCCTTCGGCGGCACCGAGCCGGAGATCCCCGGTGTGCACTACGTCGACGGCCTCGCCGCGTCGATCGAGCGCAAGCTCTTCACCGTGAACACCGGCCACGCGACGGTCGCGTACCACGGCTTCCTCGCCGGCGCCGACAAGATCTCCGACGCGATCGCGATCCCCGCGGTCCGCTCCGAGCTCGAGTCGGTCCTGGCCGAGACGAGTGACCTGCTGGTCCGACGGCACGAGCTCGACCCCGAGGTGCACCGGGCGTACGTCCAGGCCATCATCGGGCGCTTCGAGAACCCGCACCTGCCGGACACCGTGACGCGCGTGGGGCGGCAGCCGCTCCGCAAGCTCTCCCGTGACGAGCGGTTCGTGTCGCCGGCCGCGGCCCTCGCCGAGGACGGCACCGAGCCGACGGCGCTGCTCGACGCGATGGGCGCCGCGCTCCGGTTCGACGTCCCGGACGACGAGCAGAGCGTGGAGCTGCAGGCGCTGCTCGGTTCGGACCGCTCCGACCAGGACGTCGCGACCGAGATCACCGGGCTGGACGAGCAGCACCCACTGCACGCGGCCTTCGCCGAGCGGGTCCGCGCGGCGCGCGCGGATCGTCGCTGACGGGACGCCTGACGGACTGGAGGCGCGGTG
>NZ_JBQEPN010000006.1:89606-133858 GCF_052045775.1 Curtobacterium sp. 22159 | reverse complement strand
CGCCTCCAGTCCGTTCCGGGGTCGCGCGCGGCAGCGTCGGTCCGCGTCCGGGTCGCGCGCGTAGCGTCGGCACCATGACGAAGCACTGGGTGGCCCCGCGGTTCGGCGGCAGCGAAGTCCTCGAGTACGTCGATGCGGAAGTTCCCGCGCCCGGACCCGGCGAGGTGACGATCGCGGTCCGCGCCGCCGGCATGAACCCCGCGGACACGAAGCACACCCGGCAGGGGGACCCGTCCGACCTCCCGATCGCGATCGGCTACGAGGTCGCCGGCGTCATCAGCGCCGTCGGTCCCGACACCGAGATCGCTTCCGGCGGGGGAGCGGTCGGCGACGAGGTCCTCGCCTTCCGCGTCGAGGGCGGCTGGACCGAGCAGCTCACCGTCCCCGCACGTGACGTCTTCGCCAAGCCCGGATCGCTCGGGTTCCCCGAGGCGGCCAACCTCCTCCTGGCGGGGACCACCGCCGCCGACATGCTGCGGGTCACCCGGGCGGAGGGTCGCGACACGGTCCTCGTGCACGGCGCCGCCGGTGCGGTCGGGGTCAGCCTGCTCCAACAACTGCGACTGCTCGGCGCACACGTCATCGGCACCGCGTCCGAGCGCAACGCCGACACGGTCCGGCGGTACGGCGGCGAGTGGGTCGCGTACGGCGACGGCCTGGAGGCGCGGGTGCGGGACCTCGCACCGTCCGGCGTCGACGTGGCGCTGGACTGCGTGGGCACCGACGAGGCCGTCGACGTGTCACTCGCGCTGGTCGCCGACCGGAGCCGCATCGTCACCATCGCGGCCTTCGGTCGTGCCCAGGCGGACGGCATCCGGGCCATCGGCGGCGCCCAACCGGAGAGCAAGGCCTTCCGGGACTCCGTCCGCCAGCGGCTCATCGACCTCGCTGCGGCCGGCCGACTCGAGGTGCCGGTCGCCCGGACGTTCCCGCTCGCCGAGGCGAAGGCGGCCGCGGAGCTGCTGGAATCGCAGCACCCGGGCGGGAAGCTCGCGCTCATCGTGTGACGGCGGGCCGCGGTTCTGGTTGACTCTGGTTCGTACTTCAGCCAACACCCGAGGGGGAGACCATGAGCGACCAGTACCCGCCGCAGAACCCGTACGGCCAGCAGCCGTACGGCCAGAACCCGTACGGCCAGCAGCCCGCGCCGACCGGCCCCGGGGGTGAGCCGCCGCTGTGGGCGCCCTGGTACGGCATCTCCTTCGGCGCTGCGATCAAGCGGTTCTTCAAGAAGTACGTGCGCTTCGACGGCCGCGCGAGCCGGAGCGAGTTCTGGTGGTGGTACCTCGCGAACGTCATCGTCTTCGCGGTGCTGTACGCGATCTACGGCATCGGCGCCGCCACCTCCGAGTACCGCACCGAGTCCATCGGGTACTCCACGACGGCGGTGATGACCTCGCCGTCAGCGCTGTACATCATCGGGAGCATCCTCATCGGCATCTGGGGTCTGGCGATCCTGATCCCGTCCCTCGCGATCGCATGGCGACGCCTGCACGACGCGAACTTCGCGGGGCCGTTCATCTTCCTCGGCCTCATCCCCATCGTCGGCGGCATCATCCTGCTCGTCTTCTACCTGCTGCCGTCGAAGCCGGAGGGTGCACGCTTCGACCAGCCGCAGCGCGGCTGACCAGCCCACGAACGGAAGCAGCTCGCGCCACGGATCCCGTGGCGCGAGCTGCTTCGTTCGTCGGTGGGACCGCCGGGGTCAGACCACCCGCAGGCGCGAGAGCGAGCCGTCCACGACGAGGTCGCGCACCGTGACGGACGGGTCCGCCGTCTGGAAGCGGAGCGCGCCTCCCGGCTGCTCGAACCAGGGCTGCACGAACCGGACCGTCACGAGGAACGGGCGCTCGACGAGGTAGCGGTGCGTCTCCGGTGCGGACACGACGTGCGGGGGGAGCGACCGCTGCGGCAGCGGCGTGTCGAGCGGGTGCAGCAGGTACCCGTCCGGACCGCCCACCCGGTCCACCGGGACCCCCGCGGGGATCTGGATGGTGAGTCCCTGCTCCCCGGCCTGCGCCACCTGCTGCGCGAGCTGCGGGTAGGTCGACGCCGCGCGGTCCCGGAGCCCGTCGAGCTCGTACCGCGGGATGTCGCGCGGCGCGGGGAACGGCCGGTTGAGGAAACGACGGAGCATCTCCACCGCGTCCTCTTCCCCGCGAGCGGTCGCGAGCCGCCGTGCGGTCCCGTAGTCGACGACCTCGAGCGCGAAGTCTCCCGCGTGCTCGGTCGGGACGACGCGCAGGGCGCCCTCGACGGGAGGCTCGTGCAGGGTCTCCCCGGGGAGCTGCACGTAGCGGATCGTGTAGCCGAGCTGGTCGAGGATGGGGCGGGTGTCCGCGAACGTCATGGAGCGGAGCCTATCGGTGGTGTCTCTGGTGAGTCTTGGACGATGCCGAGCGTCAGGCCCGGCCCCGCATGACGGCCTGCTTGACCTCCGCGATCGCCTTCGTGACCTGGATGCCACGCGGGCAGGCGTCGGTGCAGTTGAAGGTCGTGCGGCAGCGCCACACGCCCTCCTTGTCGTTGAGGATGTCGAGGCGCACGTTCGCCGCGTCGTCGCGCGAGTCGAAGATGAAGCGGTGCGCGTTGACGATGGCGGCGGGGCCGAAGTACTGCCCGTCCGTCCAGAACACCGGGCACGACGAGGTGCACGCGGCGCAGAGGATGCACTTCGTGGTGTCGTCGAAGCGGGCGCGGTCGGCGACCGACTGGACGCGCTCCTTGCCCTTCTCCGGAGCGGAGTTCGCCTGCAGGAAGGGCTGGACCTCGCGGTAGGACTTGAAGAACGGCTCCATGTCGACGACGAGGTCCTTCTCGAGCGGCAGGCCCTTGATCGCCTCGACGTAGATCGGCTTCGACACGTCGAGGTCCTTGATGAGGGTCTTGCACGCGAGCCGGTTGCGGCCGTTGATGCGCATCGCGTCGGACCCGCAGACGCCGTGGGCGCAGGAGCGACGGAACGTCAGCGAACCGTCCTGCTCCCACTTGATCTTGTGCAGCGCGTCGAGGATGCGGTCCGTCGGGAGCATCATGACGTCGAAGTCCTGCCAGCGCGGCTCGTCGTCCACGTCCGGGTCGAAGCGCCGGATGATCACCGTGACGGGGAACGATCCGGGAGGTGCGTCCTGCACGGTGGTGGTGCGCGGCGCGTCGGAGACCAGGGTGTCGGTCATCTCAATACTTCCTCTCCATCGGCTGGTACCGCGTCACGACGACTGGTTTCCAGTCGAGGGTGATGTGGTCGTCGGCGAGTGACGAGTGCGGGTCGCCCGTCAGGTACGCCATGGTGTGCTGCATGTAGTTCTCGTCGTCGCGCTTCGGGTAGTCGTCGCGCATGTGCCCCCCGCGGGACTCCTTGCGGTTCCGGGCGGAGAAGACGACCACCTCGGCGAGGTCGAGCAGGAACCCGAGTTCGACGGCCTCGAGCAGGTCGGTGTTGAACCGCTTGCCCTTGTCCTGCACGGACACCTGCAGGAACCGCTCGCGGAGCTCGTGGATGGTCTCGGTCATCTTGCCGAGGGACTCGTCGGTGCGGAACACCTGCGCGTTCTTGTCCATCTCGTCCTGGAGCTCCTTGCGCAGCACCGCGATGCGCTCGGTACCGGTGGAGGCGCGGAGCTGGTCGAGCATGTCGCGCACGCCCTGCTCGGGGTGCTCGGGGAGCGGGAGGAACTCGGCGGTCTTGACCCACTCGGCCGCGTTGTTGCCGGAGCGCTTGCCGAACACGTTGATGTCGAGGAGCGAGTTCGTGCCGAGTCGGTTCGATCCGTGCACGGAGACGCACGCGCACTCGCCGGCGGCGTAGAGGCCGGGGACGACGGTGGTGTTGTCGTACAGGACCTCGGCATCGGTGTTCGTGGGGATGCCGCCCATCGCGTAGTGCGCGGTCGGCATCACCGGGACCGGCTCGACGACCGGGTCGACACCGAGGTAGGTGCGGGCGAACTCGGTGATGTCCGGCAGCTTCGTCTCGAGCACCTCGGCGCCGAGGTGGGTGCAGTCGAGCAGGACGTAGTCCTTGTTCGGTCCGGCACCGCGGCCCTCTGCGACCTCCTGCACCATGCACCGGGCGACGATGTCGCGCGGGGCGAGGTCCTTGATGGTCGGGGCGTACCGCTCCATGAACCGCTCGCCCGAGGCGTTGCGGAGGATCGCGCCCTCACCGCGGGCGCCCTCCGTGAGGAGGATGCCGAGCCCGGCGAGCCCGGTCGGGTGGAACTGGAAGAACTCCATGTCCTCGAGCGGCAGGCCCTTCCGCCACACGATGCCGACGCCGTCACCGGTGAGGGTGTGCGCGTTCGAGGTGGTCTTGTACATCTTCCCGAAGCCGCCGGTCGCGAAGATCATCGCCTTGGCGTGGAAGACGTGCAGGTCACCGGTCGCGAGCTCGTACGCGACGACCCCGGCGGGCTGCTTCCGGGTGACGTCGTCGTCGCCCGTGACGTCCACCATGATGAGGTCGAGCGCGTAGAACTCGTTGAAGAAGTTCACCCCGAGCTTGACGCAGTTCTGGAACAGCGTCTGCAGGATCATGTGGCCGGTGCGGTCGGCGGCGTAGCAGGCCCGGCGGACGGGGGACTTGCCGTGGTCCCGGGTGTGGCCGCCGAACCGCCGCTGGTCGATCTTCCCCTCGGGCGTCCGGTTGAACGGCAGGCCCATGTTCTCGAGGTCGATGACCGCGTCGATGGCCTCCTTCGCGAGGATCTCGGCGGCGTCCTGGTCGACGAGGTAGTCGCCGCCCTTGATCGTGTCGAAGGTGTGCCACTCCCACGAGTCCTCCTCGACGTTCGCGAGCGCCGCCGCCATGCCGCCCTGGGCCGCACCGGTGTGCGAGCGCGTCGGGTACAGCTTCGAGATGACGGCCGTCTTCGCCTTCGGACCGGCCTCGATGGCGGCGCGCATGCCGGCACCGCCCGCGCCGATGATGACGATGTCGAACTGGTGGTGGTGAACGGTGGTCTCGGTCACTGGGGCCTTTCAGGAAGTGGTGGCCGCGCCGGCAGGGGTGTGGACGGCGGGCGGGGAGGAGGTCGCTGCGACGCTGCGGGCGACTACCGCGCCGGGCAGAACGACGGCAGGTCCGCGGCGGCGGCGCCGGCGGGGCACGGGTCGAAGGTCCAGCACACGAGCAGGCCGAGCACGACGAGCACGACGCACGCGATGAGGATCGCGACGAGGAGCGTCTTCCGGATGCCCGGCTTCGAGACGTAGTCGTTGACGATCGTCCGCATGCCGTTCGAGCCGTGGATCAGCGCGAGGACGAGCATGAGGGAGTCCCACACCTGCCAGAACGGCGACGCCCACTTGCCGGCGACGAACGCGAAGTCGATCTGCTTGACGCCCTCGCCCGCCACCATGTTGACGAAGAGGTGGCCGAAGATCAGCACGACGAGCAGGACGCCCGAGCCGCGCATGTAGATCCAGCCCCACTTCTCCCAGTTGGTCGTGCGGCGGGCTGCTGCTGCCGAGCGCGGGGGCTCGATGGTCTGCGTGGTCATCTTCGTTGTCCCCTAGTGGAAGTCCGCGACGAGGTTCATGAGCTGGCGCGGCAGGAAGCCGGCGATGGCGATGACCCAGAGGGCGATCACGATCCAGAACATGGCGCGCTGGTACTTCGGGCCCTTCGACCAGAAGTCGATGAGGATGATCCGGAGACCGTTGAACGCGTGGAACACGATCGCCATCACGAGCGCGATCTCGCCGAGGTTCATGATGGGGGTCTTGTACGTGCCGATGACCGCGTTGTACGCCTCGGGGGAGAGCCGCACGAGGGCGGTGTCGAGGATGTGCACGAGCAGGAAGAAGTAGATCGCGACGCCGGTGATCCGGTGCAGCACCCAGGACCACATGCCCGTGGATCCGCGGTAGAGCGTCCCTTGCGGTGTCCGAGAGGCCCGTGGTGCCTCGATCGTCACCTCGGGCACGGCGGTCGCCGTACCCCCTGCGGTCTGCTCGGCCATGAGCTCGCCCTCCCATAGGACGGGCTCGCCGATCGGCGAGCCCTTGCCGTTCGTGTTCGTTCGGAACACGACCATCCTATGCGCGCGCGCTGACCTTCTCGTTCCACTCGACCCGCGCACCCCGTGTCGTGGCGGGCGGCGCGCCGATCGTGCGCGCGGTCTCGTGGTGTGCGAGCAGCTGGTCGCCGATCGCCTCCCACGTGGTGCCCTCGACGCGCAGGCGTCCGGCGGACCCCATGCGCTCGGCGAGGGCCCGGTCCTGGTGGAGCCGCAGCACGGCGCGCCGGAGGGCCTGCGGTTCGTCCGGGTCGTACAGCTCACCGTCGAGACCGGGCGCGACGAGGTCGACCGGCCCGCCGGCGGCGGGCGCGATGACGGGGAGTCCGCTGGCGTGCGCCTCCTGCAGGGTCTGCCCGAAGGTCTCGGCGGGTCCCGTGTGCACGAACACGTCCAGGGTCGCGTAGGCGTCGGCCAGCGCGTCGCCGCGGAGCGGGCCGGTGAAGGTGACGTCCAGGTGGCGGAGTCGGCGCTCGAGCGCGGCTCGGGAGGGACCCCCGCCCGCGACCACGATCCGGATGCCCGGGATGCCGCCGAGTTCGGCGAGCCGTTCGACCTCCTTCTCCGGTGCGAGCCGCCCCACGTACCCCACGATGGTCTCGCCGCCCGGGGCGAGTCGCCGCCGGAGCGCGCGGACGTGCGGGGAGGTGCGGCGGGCCGGGTGGAACAGCTCGGTGTCGACGCCCCGTCCCCAGCGCGCGACGCGGGGCACGCCGTCCTCGGCGAGCATCGCGGCGGTCGCGCTGGACGGGGCGAGCGTCAGCGACGCGCCGGCGTGGATCCGCCCGAGGATCTTCCGCACCAGCGGGACGGTCGCGGTCAGGCCGTTGCGGCGGGCGAACCCGGCCACGTCGGTCTGGAAGACGGCGACGGAGGGGATGCCGAGCCTCCCGGCCGCCGTGATGGCGCGACCGCCGAGCAGGAACGGGCTGGCCGCGTGCAGCACGTCGGCGCCGGAGGCGGCGAGGATCGTGTCGAGCACCGGGTGGGGGAGTGCCACCGGGAACTGCCGGTACGCCACCGCGGGGATGCGGTGGACGTCGAAGGAGCGGTAGCGCTCGACGGCGGTCCGGGACCGGAACTGCGCGATGCCGGGTGTGTCGGGTGCGATGACGACCGCGCGGTGGCCGCGGCGCTCCAGGTGGTCGAGGACCGCCAGGACGCTGGTGGTCACGCCGTTGAGGGTGGGCAGGAAGCTCTCGGTCACGACGGCGACGGTCCGTTGGGACGTGCCGCGCTCCACGCTGCGTGCGTTCATGGCGAGGCCCATGTTCCGCGCGCCGCGTGACCCGACGGGGCCGTCGACGTGAACGGGGCGCGCGCACGGGGTGAACACGACGTGCTCCCGGGCACACGCGAGCCCGGTCGGTGCGGAGGTCCGCGTGCGGGAACCGTGCGGGGGACGTCCAGCCTCCCCGCGGGCGGACCGGTACGGTGAGCGGGTGGCAGATGCACTCGAGGACTTCTACGCGATCATCCCCGCCGGGGGCATCGGATCGCGTTTGTGGCCGTTGTCGCGCGCGGACGCACCGAAGTTCCTGCACGACCTGACCGGCTCCGGCACCTCGCTGCTCCGGCAGACGTGGGACCGTCTCGCCCCGCTCGCCGGCGACCAGCGGATCATGGTCGTCACCGGTCGTGCCCACCGGGCCGCCGTCGAGGCGCAGCTGCCGGGCGTCGCCGACCACAACGTCGTGCTCGAGAGCGAGCCGAAGGACTCCACCGCCGCCATCGGCCTCGCGGCGGCCATCCTCCGACGCCGCGAACCGGACGTCGTCATCGGGTCGTTCGCCGCCGACCACGTCATCGGGGACGCCCGGGGCTTCCGCCGCTCCGTGCGCGAGGCGGTCGCCGCCGCCCGGGCCGGGTACGTCACGACGATCGGCATCACGCCGACCGAACCCGCGATCGGCTTCGGCTACATCCACGCGCACGGCGACACCCTCGGCATCGACGGGGCACCCACCGCGCATGCCGTCCGGTCGTTCGTCGAGAAGCCCGACCTCGACACGGCGCGCTCGTACGTCGAGCAGGGCACGTACCTCTGGAACGCCGGCATGTTCATCGCCCGCGCCGACGTCCTGCTCGCCGAGATCGGCCGGACGAAGCCCGAGCTGCTCGCCGGGCTCGAGGAGCTCGCCGACGCCTGGGACACCTCGGCGCGCGGCGCCGTCGTCGACGCGGTGTGGCCCGGACTCGAGAAGATCGCGATCGACTACACCGTCGCGGAGCCGGCCGCCGCCGCGGGGCGCATGGCGGTCGTGCCCGGCGACTTCGACTGGGATGACGTCGGCGATTTCGCCTCCCTGGCCAAGCTGCAGTCCGGCGGTCGCGCGAACAACCTCGCGGTGCTCGGCGACGGCGCCCGGATCCTCGCGGACTCGGCGAGCGGCATCGTCGTCTCGCACAGCCAGCGGCTCATCTCGCTCATCGGCGTCGAGGACATCGTCGTCGTGGACACCCCGGACGCCCTGCTCGTCACCACGAGCGCGAACGCCCAGCGGGTCAAGGGTGTGGTGGACGCACTGAAGATCAGCGGTCGCGGGGACGTGCTGTAGCGCTCCATCACGAAAAGCGCTTGACGTCCCTCGAACTGGGGGTCCGAGCGGGACGTCCCGTTACGGGCGCGTTACGGTGCGGTCGCGATCCCGTAACCGATCCGGCGGGGGCTCGGATGGGGTTCTGTACCGGTCGGACTGTCGTGTACTGTCGCCACGATCGCCCGGAACCGCAGCTCCGGGCCTACGCCCCCGGAGGAATCCCCCAAGTGTCATCCCGCACCCGCAAGATCGCGCTCAGTGGCCTCGCGCTCGTCGGCACCGTTGCCGTGCTCGCCGGCTGCTCCGCCGCCCCGTCCGACAACGCCTCGGCCAAGAAGACCGACTTCCGTCCCTGCATGGTCTCGGACTCCGGCGGCTTCGACGACAAGTCCTTCAACCAGCTCGGCTACGAGGGTCTGCAGGACGCCGCCAAGGAACTCGGCGCGACCTACAAGTCGGCCGAGTCGAAGGACTCCACGGTCTACGACTCGAACATCGAGCAGCTCATCAACCAGAACTGCAAGCTCGTGGTGACCGTCGGCTTCAACCTCGCGGACGCGACCAAGAAGCAGGCCGCCGCGAACCCCGACACCGAGTTCGCCATCATCGACGACAACTCGATCAAGGCCAAGAACGTCAAGCCGATCACCTTCGACACGTCGCAGGCGGCGTTCCTCGCCGGCTACGCGGCCGCGTCCTACTCGAAGACCGGCGTCGTCGGCACCTTCGGCGGCATGCAGATCCCGACGGTCACCATCTTCATGGACGGCTTCGCGGACGGCGTCAAGTACTACAACGAGAAGAAGAAGAAGGACGTCAAGGTCGTCGGCTGGGACGTCGACAGCCAGAAGGGCTCCTTCACCGGCGGCTTCGAGGCCGGCACCCAGGCCAAGGCCGTCGCGCAGACGCTCCTCGACCAGAACGCCGACGTCATCCTGCCCGTCGGTGGCCCGATCTACCAGTCGGCCGCCGAGGCGATCAAGGACGCGAACAACGGTTCCGTCCTGATCGGCGCGGACAGCGACCTCTACGAGGCCGACCCCCGCTACAAGGACATCGCCTTCACCTCGGTCGAGAAGGGCATGCGTCCGGCGACGAAGGAGGTCGTCGAGGAGGCCGCCAAGGGCGACTACTCGAACGAGCCCTACGTCGGCACGCTGAAGAACGACGGCGTCGGCATCGCCCCGTTCCACGACTACTCCTCGAAGGTCGACAAGGGCCTGCAGAGCGAGCTCGACACGATCAAGTCCGGCATCATCGACGGCTCGATCACGGTCAAGACCGAAGCGACCGTCAAGTAACACCACGGATGCGGGCGGGGGATCACTCCTCCGCCCGCATTCCCGTGCCCCGACACGAGGAACATCGCAGCACATGAAGCTCGAACTCCGCGGCATCACCAAGCGGTTCGGATCGCTGGTCGCCAACGACCACATCTCGCTCACCGTCGAGCCGGGAGAGGTCCACTGCCTCCTCGGTGAGAACGGTGCCGGCAAGTCCACCCTCATGAACGTCCTCTACGGGCTGTACCAGGCCGACGAGGGCGAGATCCTCCTGGACGACGTCGTCCAGGACTTCGACGGCCCGGGCGACGCCATGCGCGCCGGGATCGGCATGGTCCACCAGCACTTCATGCTCGTGCCCGTGTTCACGGTGGCCGAGAACGTCATGCTCGGGCAGGAGCAGACCTCCTTCGGCGGTCGCCTCGACCTCGCCGGCGCCCGCCAGCGGGTCCGCGAGATCTCCGACCGGTTCGGGTTCGACGTCGACCCCGACGCCCGTGTGGAGGACCTCCCCGTCGGCGTGCAGCAGCGCGTCGAGATCATCAAGGCGCTGTCCCGGGACGCCAAGGTCCTCGTGTTCGACGAGCCGACCGCCGTCCTCACCCCGCAGGAGACCGACGAGCTCATGGCGATCATGCGCCAGCTGCGCGAGGCCGGCACGGCGATCGTCTTCATCACCCACAAGCTGCGCGAGGTGCGCGAGGTCGCCGACCGCATCACCGTGATCCGGCTCGGCAAGGTCGTCGGCGAGGCATCGCCCACCGCGACGAACAACGAGCTGGCCGCGCTCATGGTCGGCCGTGCCGTCTCCCTCGTCGTCGACAAGACCCCGGCGACCGGCGGCGACGACGCCCTGGTCGTCGACCACCTCACCGTCACCGACCCGTCCGGCGTCGTGCTCGTCGACGACGTCTCGTTCACGGTCCGGCGCGGGGAGATCCTCGCCATCGCCGGCGTGCAGGGCAACGGGCAGACCGAGCTCACCGAGGCGCTCCTCGGCCTCGAGCCGGTGCACGCCGGGCGGATCACGCTCGACGGCGCCGAGGTCACGGGCCGGAGCGTCAAGCAGATCCTCGACGCGGGAGTCGGCTTCGTGCCCGAGGACCGCAAGGAGGACGGGCTCGTCGGCGAGTTCACGATCGCCGAGAACCTCATGCTCGACCGTGCCGACCACGCCGAGTTCGTCCGCGCGGGCACGATCCGCAGTGCCGAGCGCGACGCGTTCGCCGACGAGAAGATCGCCGAGTTCGACATCCGGACCCCGTCCCGCACCACCGCGGCCGGTCGCCTGTCCGGCGGCAACCAGCAGAAGATCGTCCTCGCCCGCGAGCTGAGCCGCGACCTCCGACTGTTCGTCGCGGCGCAGCCCACGCGCGGCATCGACGTCGGCTCGATCGAGTTCGTGCACAAGCGGATCGTCGCCACGCGCGACACCGGCGTCCCGGTCATCGTCGTCTCCACGGAGCTCGACGAGGTCGTGGCCCTCGCCGACCGGATCGCCGTGATGTACCGCGGCGCGATCGTCGGCATCGTGCCCGCCGACACCCCCCGAGACGTCCTCGGCCTCATGATGGCGGGCGAACTGCCCGAAGGAACGGAGCTGGCAGCGTGAGCACCACGCCACCCGACAACAGCGTCAGCAGCACGCAGCCCGACGACGGCGTCAGCAGCACCCAGCTCGACGCGACGGCCCCGGTGACGGACGACCGCCTCCAGGAAGAGGCGTCCACCCCGCACCTCATGACCGACTCCGCCACCGACAGCGAGCGTCGCGCCGGTGGAGGGGACCGGTGGAGCACCGCACTGCAGAGCATCGTGAACGGCTCGGTCCTCGTGACCGTCCTCGCGGTGGTGCTCGCACTCGTCGCGTGCGGCATCCTCATCGCGGTCACCGACGAGAACGTGCGCGCGGCGTCCGCGTACTTCTTCGCTCGACCGACGGACACCTTCCAGGCGATCGGCACCTCGGTCGGCGGCGCGTACTCGTCGCTGTTCCAGGGCTCGGTCATCAACTTCGGCGCGAGCTCGTTCGCGCAGGCCATCGTCCCGATCACCCGTTCGGTCGACTACGCCGTGCCGCTCGTCGCCGCGGGCCTCGGCATCGCGGTGTCGTTCCGCGCGGGGCTGTTCAACATCGGCGGTCAGGGCCAGATCCTCATGGGCGCCGCAGCGGCCGGGTGGGTCGGGTTCTCGTTCGACCTGCCGGCAGCGATCCACATCCCGCTGACGATCATCGCCGGCATCGTCGGCGGTGCGGTGTGGGGCGGCATCGTCGGACTCCTCAAGGCCCGCACGGGCGCGAACGAGGTCGTCCTGACGATCATGCTCAACTACGTGGGGCTGTACCTCGTCAGCTACATGCTCCGCACCCCGGGGCTGCTGCAGGCGAAGGGCAGCCCGAACCCCATCTCGCCGGCCATGAAGGACAGCGCGGTGCTCCCGGCGCTGTTCGGCCCGCGGTACGGCGTCGACCTCGGCTTCATCGTGGCGATCATCGCGGTGGTCGTGGTGTGGTGGCTGCTCAACAAGTCGTCGCTCGGGTTCCGGTTCCGCACCATCGGTGAGAACCCCCGCGCGGCCCGCGTCGCGGGCATGAGCGTCCCCTCGCTCACCATCTGGGTCATGCTCATCTCGGGTGCGCTCGTCGGCATCGCCGGTGCGTACCAGGTGCAGGGCGCCGTCACGAGTGGCTTCACGTCGAACATCGACGCCGGCATCGGCTTCGACGCGATCACCGTGGCGCTGCTCGGCCGCTCGAAGCCGTGGGGCGTGTTCTGGGCGGCGATCCTGTTCGGCGTCCTGAAGAACGGCGGGTACGCCATGCAGGCCGCGAACGGCATCCCGATCGACATCGTCGGGGTCATCCAGGCCCTCATCGTCCTGTTCATCGCGGCCCCGCCGCTCGTCCGCGCGATCTTCCGGATCCCGCAGCCCGGCGCGCGTCGCCGCGCGGGCAAGAACTCCAAGAAGGCGGTCGCAGCGTGAGCACCATGAGCCCCACCGCGGTCCCCGCGCTCCCCGCCGCGGACCGCGCCGTCGAGACCACCAGGAGCTGGAAGGCTCCGATCGCGTACGCCGTGTTCACGGTGCTGGCGATCGTGTTCTTCGGCCTGCTGCACCGCAGCGGCGACGCCACCTTCCGGCTCGCCAACGCGGGTGACTTCATCGCGCTGCCCGACGTGCCGCTGCCCGCGACCGGCACCGGGATCGTCGTCATCGTCCTGCTCGCCCTGGCCACGGTGTTCGCCGCCGTCCAGGTGTCGCGGTACCGCCCGGTCCCGCTGTGGCTGACGGCGGTCTTCGCGGTGCTGTTCGTCATCGGGTTCCTCGCCTGGGCGGCCGCCGGGGCCACCATCCCGGTGCCCGGTCTCCTCGTCGGCGCGCTCGGCCTGAGCGTCCCGCTCGTGTTCGGTGCGCTCGGCGGCGTGATCTCCGAGCGGGTCGGCGTGGTGAACATCGCCATCGAGGGCCAGTTCCTCGCCGGAGCGTTCACCTCGGCGATGATCGGCTCGCTGACCGGCTCGGCGTGGGTCGGACTCGTCGGTGCCCTCGTCGCGGGCGTGCTCGTGTCGTTCGTCCTCGCGGCGTTCAGCATCAAGTACCTCGTCGACCAGGTGATCGTCGGCGTCGTCATCAACGCGTTCGTCTCCGGTCTGACCGGCTTCCTCTACTCGCAGGTGCTCTCACCCGCGGAGCAGACCCTCAACGTCGGCATCCGCTTCCCGACCCTGCCGATCCCGGTGCTGCACCAGATCCCCGTGATCGGTCCGGTCTTCTTCGAGCAGAACGTCATCGTCTACCTGGCGTACATCGCCGTCGCGGTCGTCACCTTCGCGCTGTTCAAGACCCGCTGGGGCCTCCGCCTCCGCGCCGTCGGCGAGCACCCGCAGGCCGCGGACACGGTCGGCATCAACGTGGCGCGCACCCGGTTCTGGAACGTGTCGCTCGCCGGCGCGATCGCCGGTCTCGGTGGCGCGTACTTCACCCTCGGCTCGGTCGGCCCGTTCGCGAAGGACATGACCGCCGGCGCGGGCTACATCGCCCTGGCCGCCGTCATCTTCGGTCGCTGGGACCCGATCCGCGCGACGCTCGCGGCGCTGCTGTTCGGCTTCGCGTCGAACCTGCAGAACGTGCTCGGCTCGATCAACTCGCCCGTCCCGAGCGAGTTCCTGCTCATGCTGCCGTACGTGGTGACGATCTTCGCGGTGGCCGGTCTGGTCGGGCAGGTGCGCGGTCCCGCCGCCTCCGGCAAGCCGTACATCAAGAGTTGACGGCCTGGAGGCGCGACACATGACCGACACGACACCCACGCCCGCCGACGGGCCGGCTCCGACCGACGCACCCGGCTGGGCGGACCCGGCCACCGCCCTGGACGCGACCGGCGGCGGCGCGGCCGCCGACACGACGGACGCGGCCCCGCGCCTCCCGTCCGACGACGTCGACTGGGACGCGCTCCGCGAGGCAGCCACCGCAGCGATGCGGCACGCCTACGTGCCGTACTCGTCGTTCCCGGTGGGCGCCGCAGCGCTCACCGACGACGGCCGGATCGTCTCCGGCTGCAACGTCGAGAACGCGTCGTACGGCGTCACGCTCTGCGCCGAGTGCTCGCTCGTGTCCCAGCTGCACATGACCGGGGGCGGCAAGCTCGTCGCCTTCGCGTGCGTCGACGGCGACGGGGCGACGCTCATGCCGTGCGGGCGCTGCCGCCAGTTGTTGTTCGAGCACTCGGCCGAGGGCATGCTCCTCGAGACCGTCTCCGGCATCCGCACCATCGACGAGGTCCTGCCCGACGCCTTCGGCCCGCGCACCCTCGCCACCTACCAGCAGGAGCACTGACATGGCCGTCGAGCCGTTCGACACCGTCGACCTCATCCGCACCAAGCGTTCGGGCGGCGCGCTGGGCACCGCCGAGATCGACTGGCTCGTCGACGCGTACACGCGCGGCTACGTCGAGGACCCGCAGATGGCGGCGCTCGCGATGGCGATCTTCCTGAACGGGATGGAGCGACGCGAGATCAAGGACCTCACGCTCGCGATGATCGCGTCGGGGGAGCGGATGTCGTTCTCCTCGCTCGGCAAGACGACCGTCGACAAGCACTCGACGGGTGGCGTCGGTGACAAGATCACGCTGCCGCTCGCACCGCTCGTCGCGTCGTTCGGCGTCGCCGTGCCGCAGCTGTCGGGCCGCGGGCTCGGGCACACCGGCGGGACGCTGGACAAGCTCGAGTCGATCCCGGGCTGGCAGGCGTCCGTCTCGAACGACCGCATGATGGAGGTGCTCCGCGACGTCGGGGCGGTCATCTGCGCCGCGGGGTCCGGACTCGCCCCCGCCGACAAGAAGCTCTACGCCCTGCGGGACATCACCGGGACGGTCGAGTGCATCCCGCTCATCGCGTCGAGCATCATGTCGAAGAAGATCGCCGAGGGAACCGGGGCGCTCGTGCTCGACGTGAAGTTCGGCTCCGGAGCGTTCATGCCGACCTACGAGGCGTCGCGCGAGCTCGCGCAGACGATGGTCGACCTCGGGAACGACGCCGGCGTCCGGACGTCGGCGCTCCTGACCGACATGGAGGTCCCGCTCGGCCGGACGATCGGCAACGCGCTGGAGGTGCGCGAATCCGTCGAGGTGCTCGCCGGCGGCGGCCCGGCCGACGTGGTGGACCTGACGGTCGCGCTCGCGACCGAGATGCTGACGCTCGCCGGGCTGCCGGACGCCGACCCCGCCGCAGCGCTGGCCGACGGCCGGGCCATGGACACCTGGCGGCGGATGATCGAGGCGCAGGGCGGCGACCCGGCCGCCACGTTGCCGGTCGCCCGTGAACAGCACGTCGTCACCGCCCCAGCGTCCGGCGTGCTCGTCCAGCAGGACGCCCTGCCGTTCGGGGTGTCGGCCTGGCGTCTCGGCGCCGGCCGTGCCCGCGCGGAGGACCCGGTGCAGGCCGGTGCCGGCATCGAACTGCACGTGAAGCCCGGGGACGCCGTCGTCGAGGGCCAGCCGCTGTGGACGCTGCACACCGACGACGGAGCTCGGATCCCGCGCGCGCTCGAGTCGCTCGAGGGTGCGTGGTCGATCGGGACGACCGCGCCGGAGCGCGGGCCGATCGTCCGGGAGCGCATCGCGGGCTGAACGCGCAGCGCGCGGACGGGAGGCTCCCCACGGCCCTGTGGGGAGCCTCCAGCCCGGCTCGTGCTCTGTTGTGCACAGGTCCCTGCGCGAGCACGGTGACCACCGATAGCCTGGGGGCATGAGCGCCGACGCCCCGACCTACCGCCTGCCCGACGCCGGAGCGGTCATCAACGACCTGCCGAAGGTCTCGCTGCACGACCACCTCGACGGCGGGCTCCGGCCGGCCACCATCATCGAGCTGGCTGCCGACGCCGGGGTCGAGCTCCCCGTGGCGGAACCGGACGCACTGGGGACGTGGTTCGCCGACCAGTCGAACTCCGGGTCGCTCGTCGAGTACCTCAAGACGTTCGACGTCACCACCGCCGTCATGCAGACCGAGGCCGGCCTGCACCGCGTCGCGAAGGAGTTCGTCGAGGACCTCGTCGCCGACGGCGTCGTCTACGGCGAGGTGCGTTGGGCGCCGGAGCAGCACCTCCAGGCCGGGCTGACCCTCGACCAGACGGTCGAGGCGGTCCAGGCGGGCATCGAGGAAGCGGTGGACGCCGCTGGTGGTCGCATCCGTGTCGGCCAGCTCGTCACGGCGATGCGGCACGCCGACCGTGCGCTCGAGATCGCCGAGCTCGCCGTCCGGCACCGTGACCGCGGCGTCGTCGGGTTCGACATCGCCGGGGCCGAAGCCGGGTTCCCCGCGTCGAACCACCGTGCCGCGTTCGACTACCTCGCGTCCGAGCTGTTCCCCGTCACCGTGCACGCGGGTGAAGCGGACGGCCTCGCGTCGATCCGGTCCGCGCTGGTCGACGGGCGCGCCCTGCGCCTCGGCCACGGCGTCCGGATCTTCGAGGACATCACCCTCTCCGACGCGGGCGACGGCTCCACCCTCGCGTCCCTCGGCGAGGTGGCCTCGTGGGTGCGCGACCGTGAGATCCCGCTCGAGGTGTCGCCGTCCTCCAACCTGCAGACCGGCGCGGTCGCGGCGTGGGGCGACGACCTCGCCGACCACCCGTTCGACGTGCTCTACCAGCTCGGCTTCCGCGTCACGGTGAACACGGACAACCGCCTGATGAGCGGCACCTCGCTCTCGCGAGAGCTCTCGCTGCTCGCCGGCACCGTCGGCTACGACCTCGACGACCTCGCGGCGTTCCAGATCAACGCGGCGCTCGGGTCGTTCCTGCCGCTCGAGGACCGCGAAGAGATCATCGCCACCATCACGGCCGGCCACCAGGAGGCGTAGGGCATGCCACTCCCGCCGCTGCCGGACGCCGCCGTCGTGCTCGGGGCCACCGCGTCCTCGTGGCGCGAGGCGCTCCGGCTCGCCGGCGGTGCCCTCGTGTCGTCGGGGGCCACGACCGATGCGTACACCGACGCCATGATCGCCCTCGTCGACGAGCACGGGCCGTACATCGTCATCTCGCCGGGGCTCGCCTTCGCGCACGCCCGTCCGGGGCCCGCGGTGCTCGCCGACGGACTCTCCGTGGTGACCCTCGACGAGCCCGTGTCGTTCGGCCACCCGCACAACGACCCGGTCCGGGTGGTCCTCGGCCTGGCGGTCGCGGGGGTCGGAGCGCACCTCGAGTCCATCGGGGAGATCGCGAACCTGTTCAACGACGCCACCGTGACCGGGCGGATCGCGGCGGCGACCACGGCGGACGAGGTCCGCGCGATCATGGGAGCCTCCGCATGAAGATCGTCACCATCTGCGGCGCCGGCATCGGGTCGAGCGGCATCCTCAAGGTGAACGCCGAGAAGGCCCTCGACGCCCTCGGGCTGCAGGCCTCCGTGGTCGCCGCGGACATCGCGTCCGTGCGACACGCGGCGGAGGACGCCAACGTCATCCTGACCAGCCAGGAGTTCGTCGACGCGATCGGCGACACCTACGCGGAGGTCATCGTGATCCGGAACCACTTCGACCAGGGCGAGATCACGGCCGCGGTCGACCGGGCGCTCGGGGAGCACTGAGCGGCGACGCGCCTGCCTCTAGCATTGGGGCATGAGCACGGAGAACCCGCTGAACGACCCCACCGCCGACCCGTTCGAGGTCGCACGTGACGCCGCCGAGGCCATCGCCTCGAAGTCGGGGATCGAGCGACACGACATCGCCCTGACCCTCGGCTCCGGATGGGGCAAGGCCGCAGACCTCATCGGTGAGACCGTGTCCGAGATCCCCGCGTCCGAGGTGCCCGGTTTCAGCGCCTCCGCCGTGCCCGGGCACTCCGGCACGGTCCGATCCATCCGGCTCGCCGACGGTCGCCACGCGCTCGTCATCGGTGCCCGGACGCACTACTACGAGGGACACGGCGTCCGCCGCGTCGTGCACAGCGTCCGCACCGCTGCGGCGACCGGTGCGTCGATCATGGTGCTGACGAACGGTGCCGGTGGCATCAAGGAGCACTGGAAGCCGGGGACCCCCGTGCTCATCAGCGACCACATCAACCTCACCGCCGACAGCCCGCTCGAGGGGGCGACGTTCGTCGACCTGACCGACCTGTACTCGGCGCGGTTGCGCGAGGTGGCGAAGTCGATCGACCCGACCCTCGACGAGGGCGTCTACACGCAGTTCCGGGGCCCGCACTACGAGACTCCGGCCGAGGTCCAGATGGCGAAGACCATCGGCGGGCACATCGTCGGCATGTCGACCGCGCTCGAGGCCATCGCGGCGCGTCAGGCGGGCATGGAGATCCTGGGCTTCTCGCTCATCACCAACCTCGCCGCCGGCATCCAGAAGACGCCGCTGTCGCACGCCGAGGTGCTCGAGGCCGGCAAGGAAGCGGAGCCGGTCATCGCCGACCTGCTCGCCCGGGTGGTGACGGCGCTGTGACGACCGACCTGGCTGCCGTGCTCGCCGCCGCCCGGTCCTGGGCTGCCCAGGACCCCGACGACGAGACGCGCGGCGAGCTCGAGGCAGCGATCGCCGCTGCCGCCGACGGTCGGGGCGCCGAGGCCGAGGCGCTGGCAGCACGCTTCGGCGGACGGCTGGCGTTCGGTACCGCCGGGCTCCGTGCCGAGCTCGGCTACGGGCCGCTCCGGATGAACCGCGTCGTGGTCACGCAGGCGGCGGCCGGCCTCGCACGCTTCCTCATCGACACCGGTCGGCAGCGCAGCGTGGTCATCGGCTACGACGGCCGGGTCAACTCGGACGTGTTCGCGCGGGACTCCGCCGAGGTGATGCGTGGGCTCGGTCTCCAGGTCACCCTGCTGCCGTCGGCGCTCCCCACGCCCGTGCTCGCCTTCGCGGTCCGGCACCTCGGCGTCGGCGCCGGTGTGATGGTCACCGCCAGCCACAACCCGCCCCGCGACAACGGCTACAAGGTCTACCTCGGCGGGGACGACGAGGGGTCCCAGATCGTGCCGCCGGTCGACGGCGAGATCGCGGACGCCATCCACGCGGTCGCCGCCGGCTCGATCACCGACCTGCCGCGCTCGTCCGACTACACGGTCGCGCCGTCCGGACTGGTGGACGCCTACGTCGCCGCGACGGCCGCGACCGTCGAGGCGCCGGCGCTCGAACCCGCATCGCAGCCGACGGTCGTCTACACGGCGATGCACGGCGTCGGGTGGGAGACGGCGCGGGCGGTGTTCCACGCTGCCGGGTACGCCGAGCCGGTGACCGTCCCCGAACAGATCGAGCCCGACGGTGCCTTCCCGACCGTGTCGTTCCCGAACCCCGAGGAACCGGGTGCGATGGACCTGGCGATCGCCCGCGGCGTGTCGGTCGGGGCGGACCTCGTCATCGCGAACGACCCCGACGCGGACCGGCTCGCACTCGCGATCCCGGACGGTTCCGGATCGTTCCGTCGGCTCTCCGGCAACGAGGTCGGCTGGCTGCTCGGCTGGCGCGCCGCGACACGCGCGTCCTCGTCGGGCCGCACCGGCACCCTCGCGGCGTCGATCGTCTCGTCGCCGGCACTGTCCCGCGTCGCCGCGCGCCACGGCCTGGAGTACCGCGACACCCTGACCGGCTTCAAGTGGGTCTCGCGGGTGCCGGGTCTGCTCTTCGGTTACGAGGAGGCGCTGGGCTACCTCGTCGACCCCGAGGTCGTCCGCGACAAGGACGGCATCTCGGCGGCACTCTCGCTGCTCGACCTGGCCACCGAGCTCGCCGCCTCCGGCTCGTCGATCGCCGGACAGCTCGACGCGTTCGCGGCGGAGTTCGGGGCGTTCGCCTCGGGGCAGGTGGCGACCCGCGTGGACGACCTCTCCCGCATCGGGACGATCATGGCGGCGCTGCGCACGAGCCCGCCGACCTCGCTGGCAGGTGTCGACGTGCTCGCCACCACCGACTACCTCGACGGCGTCGCGGGCTTCCCGCCGTCGGACATCCTGCGCTACGACCTCGCCGGGGACGCCCGGGTGATCGTCCGCCCGAGCGGCACGGAGCCGAAGGTGAAGGTGTACATCGACACCGTCGCCGCGACCGCCGCCGAGGCGCAGTCGCTCGTCGACACCCTCGCGGACGCGGTGCGCCCCCTCGTGTCGTAGCGGGCGCCCCCGCCCCGTCGAACCACGAATCCGACGTCGAACCAGCCCCCGGGTCTTGTTCGACGTCGGATTCGTGGTTCTACCTCCGACGCGCGGCGCCGGTGAGCGGCGTCGGTTGTCCACAGATGTGGTCGACGGCTCCAGTCAGACGCGGTCCAGCAGCACGCTCGTGCCATGGCTGTCCCCGAAGTCCTCGCGGTCCACCCCGATCCGGCAGCGGCGCGCATGCAGCAGCGGGCCGTCCGGGACGGGCGGCTGATCCGCGTCGGCCACGGCTCCTTCGTCCGCCGCGAGGACTGGGAACGCGCGAGCACGTGGGAGCAGCACATCGCACGTGCGGTCGCGGTGCACGCTGTCGCACCTCGCGTGGTGGTGTCGCACGCCTCGGCCAGCATCATCCACCGCCTCCCGTGGATCCAGCCGGCACCGGATCGCGTCACCGTACTCGACCCCCTCCGGAGCACGTCGCAACGGACGCGCTTCGCCGACAAGGCCGCAGGAGCCGGACGTCCTCAACGGTCCGTGCTCGTCGCCGGGATCCCCGTCACGACCCTCGTCGACACCGTCGTCGACGTCGCACTCCGGTACGACCGCGCGCGGGCGCTCTCGGTGGCAGACGCGGTGCTGCGTCGTGGGGTCGAGCCCGGCCTGATCCACGACGAGCTGGCCGCCCGGCCATCGGCGCGTGCAGCTCGACGGGCGCGGCAGGTGCTCGAGCTCGCCTCAGCGTCGTCGGAATCCGCGGGGGAGAGCGTGACACACCTCGTGATGCGCGACGTCGGCTGCCCGGCGCCGGTTCAGCAGCACGACTTCCGCGACGCATCGGGCGCGATCGGCCGGGTCGACTTCTGGTTCCCGGACCACGGTGTGATCGTGGAGTTCGACGGACTCGTGAAGTACCGCGACCCCGGGCTCCGCAACGGCAGGTCAGCGGAGGACGTGCTCATCGACGAGAAGATCCGGGAGGACCGGCTCCGCGCGCTGCACGAGGTACGCCGCGTGGTCCGGCCGGTCTGGCGTGACATCGTGCCCGGGGGCCGACTCCCCGCCATGCTCGCCGATGCGGGGCTTCCCGTTCGTCGCGGCGTCCGCACGACGCCGTCGTGGTGAACAGCCGAGCTGGGAACCACGCATCCGACATCGAACCGAGCGCAGCGGCTGGTTCGATGTCGGATGCGTGGTTCGGAGACGCGGACGCCGCCGCGGACGCCGCTCGCGACGCGCGCTACGCGAGCTCGAGCAGCACGTGGCCGGACGAGATCGTCTGGCCGACGGGGGCGTTGAGCGCCGTGACGACGCCGTCGCGCGGGGCAGCGACGGCCTGCTCCATCTTCATCGCCTCGAGCACGACGAGCAGGTCGCCCTTGACCACGGTGTCACCCTCGGCGACCGCGAGCTTCACCACGGTGGCCTGCATCGGGGAGGTCACCGAACCGGACGACGCCAACCCGCCCTTGACGCCGGACGAGCGGCGCTTCGGGGGAGCGGACGGGCCGGCCGGACGACGCCCGGCGGCAGCGCCACCGCCGACGATCGACGGCATGGTGACCTCGATGCGCTTGCCCTGCACCTCGACGACGACCGTCTCGCGCGAGGGCGCGGCGGGCAGCTCCTCGGTGGCGCCGCTCCAGGCGGGGATGTCGTTCTGGAAGTCGGTCTCGATCCACTGCGTGTAGATGGAGAACGGGGTGTCGTCGTCGGTCGCGAACGCCGGGTCGGAGACGACCGCGCGGTGGAACGGCAGGACGGTCGGCAGGCCGGTGACCTCGAACTCGGCGAGCGCGCGCCGGGAACGCTCGAGCGCCTCAGCACGCGAGGATCCGGTGACGACGAGCTTCGCCAGCATCGAGTCGAACGAGCCGGACACGACGTCACCGGAGACGACGCCCGAATCGACGCGGACGCCGGGGCCCGACGGTGCCTTGAACTCGTGCACGGGGCCGGGCGCGGGGAAGAAGTTGCGGCCCGGGTCCTCGCCGTTGATGCGGAACTCGAAGGAGTGCCCGCGCGGTTCCGGGTCCGGGTAGTCCAGCGTTCCGCCCTCGGCGATCCGGAACTGCTCGCGGACGAGGTCGATGCCGGTGACCTCCTCGGAGACGCAGTGCTCGACCTGGAGGCGCGTGTTCACCTCGAGGAACGACACCGTGCCGTCGGAGCCGATGAGGAACTCGCAGGTGCCGGCGCCGAGGTAGCCGACCTCGCGCAGGATCGCCTTCGACGACTCGTACAGCCGTTCCTTCTGCGACTCGGTCAGGTACGGGGCCGGCGCTTCCTCGACGAGCTTCTGGTGCCGACGCTGCAGCGAGCAGTCGCGGGTGGACACCACGACGACGTTGCCGTGCGCGTCCGCGAGGCACTGCGTCTCGACGTGGCGCGGCTTGTCGAGGTACTTCTCGACGAAGCACTCGCCCCGACCGAACGACGCGATCGCCTCGCGCGTGGCGGACTCGAAGAGCTCCTCGATCTGGTCGCGCGACCGCACGACCTTGAGGCCGCGACCGCCGCCACCGAACGCCGCCTTGATCGCGACGGGGAGCCCCACCTCGTCGGCGAACGCGACGACCTCGGAGACGTCCTGCACGGGCTCGATGGTGCCCGGCGCGAGCGGCGCGCCGACCTTCTCGGCCACGTGGCGCGCGGAGACCTTGTCGCCGAGCTGCTCGATCGACTCCGGGGATGGGCCGATCCAGGTCAGGCCGGCATCGATGACGGCACGGGCGAAGTCGCCGTTCTCGGCGAGGAACCCGTACCCGGGGTGCACGGCGTCCGCGCCGGAGCGACGGGCGACGGAGATGATCTTCTCGATGGCGAGGTAGGTGTCGGCGCTCGTGGTGCCGTTCAGCGCGTAGGCCTCGTCGGCGAGGCGGGCGTGGAGGGCGTCACGGTCCTGGTCGGCGTAGACCGCGACCGATGCCTTGCCTGCGTCGCGGGCCGCGCGGATGATGCGGACGGCGATCTCGCCGCGGTTCGCGATGAGGACCTTGCTGATACGGGGCATGGTAAGTCAGCGTATTCGTGCATGCGGGCGGTGAATTGACTGGCACCAACAAAGAACATCGCCGAAGAAGTGTGGATGTCTACAGTGCCCAGAGGTCGTGCCAGGCGGTGCCGAAGCCGCGGAGGAGCATGGACCGCAGCACGGGCAGCGACAGCCCGACCACGGCGGAGGGTGCGCCGTCGATCCGCGTGATGTACGCGGCTGCACGGCCGTCGATCGTGAACGCTCCGGCGACCTCGAGCGGTTCGCCGGTCGCGACGTAGGCGTCGATCTCGTCGGCGGACACGTCGTCGGCGAAGGTGAGCACCGCGCTGTCGACCGCGACCACCCGGTCACCGGCGGTGACCATCGTCGACCCGCCGGGCGCGACGGACCCGAGGTGGCCGGCCACGCCGAGCGGTCCGCCGTCCGACGCGTCCACCCGTCGGACGGGAGGCGCGTCACCGGCCCGCCCCGCGCCTCCCGGCCCGTGGGTCGTGTCGCCGTCGCGCCGCCGGTCGATGACACAGTGCCCGCTCCACAGCGTCCCGCCGCCGGCGGCGAGCATCTGGCGCCAACGCTCCCGGGCGACCTCGGGCTCGTGGGGCTTGCCGTAGAGCACCCCCTCGACCTCGAACGCGGAGTCGCCGCCGAAGACGAAGCCGTCGACGGCGGAGCCGGCCACCCGGCCGTCGGCGACCGCGGTCGCCTTCTCGACCGCGAGCATCGCGACGAGCTCCGGACCGGTGAGGTCCCGCCCGAGCGCGTCCGACGCCGCCCGGACCGCCTGGTCCTCGTCGACGCCGGGTGCCACGAGCACCGGCTCGATCCCCGTCTGGGCGAGGAGGGCGCGGCGGGCGGGGGAGGTACTCGCGAGGTACAGACGCATGGGAACATCGAACCATGGCTGAATCCGTCGGAACGCTGCTCGAACTCGACGTCACCGGGATCGCCCACGGCGGCATCTCGGTGGCACGGCACGAGGGGCGCGTGGTGTTCGTCTCGGACGCGGTCCCCGGCGAGCGGGTCGTCGCACGCGTGACGGAGGACCGGAAGAAGTCGTTCTGGCGCGCCGACACGGTGTCGGTGGTCGAACCGAGCGAGCACCGGGTGGACCACGTCTGGCCGGAGGCGGCGCTCGACCGCGACCCCGGGGTGCGTGCCGGCGGCGCCGAGTTCGGGCACATCGCCCTCGCCCACCAGCGCACGCTGAAGCACGACGTGCTCGTCGACGCGTTCGCCCGGTTCGCCCGCACCGACCTCGCCGAGACCCTCGGCCACGACGTCGTCGTCGAGGCCGCTCCCGGTGACGACGAGGCGAACGGGCTCGGTTGGCGCACGCGCGTCCGACTGCACGTCGACGAGGACGGCACCCCCGGACCGTTCGCGGCGCGGTCGCACACCGTCGTGCCGGTCGCGTCGCTGCCGCTCGCGAGCGCCGTCGTGCAGGAGAGTGCCCCGCTCGGGCGCGGCTCGATGCCCGGCGCGTCGGTCATCGACGTCCTCGCACCGTCCGGCTCCGAGGGTGCCCGGCTCGTGATCGACACGCAGTCACCGACGGTCGTCACCGAGACGGTGGGCGAGCGCTCCTTCGCGGTGGACGACAACGGCTTCTGGCAGGTGCACCGGGCGGCTCCGGCCGTGCTGACCGCCGCCGTGCAGGACCTCGTCGACCGCGATCGGCTCGACCCCGAGGGGCAGCACCTGGACCTCTACGGCGGCGTCGGGCTGCTCGCCGCGGCGCTGGGGGACCTCGTCGGACCCAAGGCGCGGCTGACGAGCGTCGAGAGCGCGCCCCGGGCGACCGAGCACGCCCAGGAGAACCTCGCCGAGTGGATCGGTGCCCGCGCCGAGACCGGACGCGTCGACCGCTGGCTGCAGCGCACGGTCGACAGCGTGTCGCAGCAGGAACGCGGACGCCTCCGCGCCGGCACCGTCGTGCTCGACCCGCCCCGATCCGGCGCCGGACGCGAGGTGGTCGTCCAGATCGCCGCGCTGCAGCCCGCACAGGTCGTCTACGTCGCGTGCGATCCGGTCGCCCTGGCACGCGACGTGGCGACGTTCGCCGACCTCGGGTACCGCCTGGAGGCACTGCGCGCGTTCGACCTCTTCCCGCACACCCACCACCTGGAGGCCGTGGCGCGCCTGACGCCCGTCGCCTGACGCCCGCCTCGCCACGACACGGCCGACGGGGCCGTGCACGGGTCGCGCCCCGTTCCTGGGTCCGACCTGGGTATCCTTGGAGCTTGATGACGACCCCGGTATCAGGGACCGGGGCTGCGCATCGACCAGAGAGGCCACCGTGGCAACAGACACGACCACCACCGGGACGACCGGACTGGCGACCAAGCCGGTCCGCGTCGCGATCGTCGACGACCACGAGTCCGTGCGACTCGGGATCCAGGCGGCATGCCAGAACGAGGGGTTCGAGGTGGTGCTCACCGCCGCGAGCGTGCCCGAGTACATCGAGAAGCTCGACGGGCGAGAGGTCGACGTCGTCGTCCTCGACCTGTCGCTGGGCGACGGTTCCACGGTGACGGCGAACGTCAAGGGTGTGCAGGGCACCGGGTCCGCCGTGCTCGTCCACTCGATCGCCGACCGCGTGGCGAACGTGCGCGAGGCGCTCGCCGCCGGTGCGGCCGGGGTGATCCCGAAGTCGTCGGCGACGAAGACCGTGATGGCCGCCGTCGCGACGGTCGCCCGCGGTGACGTGCTGAACAACCTCGAGTGGGCCAGCGCGATCGATGCCGACCGGGACTTCGCGAAGGCGCAGCTCGGTCGTCGCGAGCGCGAGATCCTGCACCTGTACGCCTCCGGCCTGCCGCTCAAGCTCGCAGCCCAGCAGCTCGGCATCGGGTACTCCACGGCGCGTGAGTACCTCGACCGCATCCGCGTGAAGTACGTCGAGGTCGGTCGTCCGGCACCGACGAAGGTCGACCTCCTCCGCCGTGCGGTCGAGGACGGGATCCTCCCCGGGCTCGACTCGGGCATCGACCCCGACGGCGACGGTCGCTGAGCAGGATGGCCGCGGCTGACGCTGTGCCCGGGGCCGGGTCGGCGGCCGCAGCACGTCCTGCACGCGCCCCGCGGGAGCCCGCGCCGTTCGGGGCCGACCCCGCACGGAGCGTCCGGGCAACGATCACCCAGGCGTCGCTCGAGCGGGCCTTCACGCTCCTCCTCGCGGTGGCGGCGATCGGCTTCGGCGCCACGACGGCACCGGCGGTCCTCGACCAGCTGCCGTACCTCGACCCGTTCTGGGGGCCCGTCGTCGCCTGTGCGCTGGGAGTGTCGTTCCTGGTGGTCGGCGGGTCGGTCTTCGTGCGGCGCCTCGCGCAGCCCGCGCAGATCGTGTGCGCGCTGCTGTTCCTCGTGGCGCTCGTCACGTGGCCGCTGACGGTGCACGCGCCGATCCCGGCGGACCAGGTGCCGTGGCCGTGGTGGCTCTGCACGGTCGGCTCGACGGCCGCGGCCATGGGTTTCGCGTCGTGGCGGGCGAGTGTCTACACGGCGCTCGTGCCGACCGTGTACGTGGTCATCCGACTCACGCCCGTCGGTGGGGACGCGGGAGCGCGGGCGCTGCTCGACGGCGTGTACACCGCGATCCTCAGCGGCGCCGTCCTGGTCATCATCGTGGTGCTGCGGCGGGCCGCCACGGCGGTGGACGTCGCGCAGGCGACCGCCGTGCGTCGGTACTCGCACGCGATCCGGGAGCACGCGACCGAGGTCGAGCGCGTGCAGGTCGACGCGATCGTGCACGACAGCGTGCTCACGACGCTGCTCTCCGCCGCACGGGCCGAGACCGCCGACGCCGAGCACCTCGCGGCACGCATGGCGCGGAACGCGATCGACCACCTCGAGGCGGCGGCGTCCGACGGCCCGGGGGACGCGCCGCCGGTCTCCGTCGTCGACCTCCGTGCCCGCATCACGGACGCCGTCGCCGCGCTGGCCGCACCGGTCCGGGTGCTGGACGGCGACGTCGCCGCGCTCCGGGTGCCGGCGCCCGTCGCCGACGCGATCGCCTCGGCTGCGCTCCAGGCGGCGGTGAACAGCGTGCAGCACGCGGGCGGCGCCGACGTCGACCGCTGGGTCCGGGTGGAGCAGCGCGGCATCGGGGTCCACGTCGAGGTCGGTGACGACGGTGCCGGGTTCGACGTCCGGACGATCCCGGCCGAACGACTCGGGGTCCGCCGGTCGATCGTGGAGCGTGTGGTCGCGGTGGAGGGGACGGCCGAGATCGTGTCCGCGCCGGGAGCGGGGACGCGCGTGCGTCTCGACTGGACTCCGGACACGGGAGGCCGCTCGTGAGGGTCTCCATCCCCGCCGGCGTCGCCATCGGCCTCGCCGCCCTGTTCTCCGTCTACCACCTGTTCCTCGCCGCGACGACGCTGCCGCACGCCCTCGAGGTCGGGCCGGTCGTGACGTGCATGGTGCTGTACGCGGCGGCGACGGGGCTCGCCCTGTTCGTTCCCGGCCGCACGCTGCCGCTGTGGGCGACGTGCTTCTCGCTCGCGACGGCCGTCGTCATGCCGATCATCGCCGCCCCGGCCGTCGAGCTCCGTTCCGGCCCCGGGTACAACACGTGGTGGATCGCGGCGGTCGGCACCCTGATGGTGGTGCTCGTCGTGCGCGGGCGGGCGCCGTTCGCATGGGTGGGCGTGGGTTTCCTCGCCGTGCACACGGTGGCCTGGGCGGGGCTCGGAGCCCTGGGGTCCCTCGGCGTCCTGGGCAGCGTCGCCTGGGTCGTGATCGGGACGGGCTTCACGGCCGCGATGAACCGGGCGACCCGCGTCACCCGGGACTTCGTCCGCGCCGAGCAGGAGACGGCGGACTGGCAGGCGGCGCAGGACGCGCACGTCTTCGAACGGCAGTTCCGCCTCAGCCAGACGACGCGCATGGCCCTGCCGATGCTGCAGCGGATCGTCGACACCGACGGCGACCTCGACGCTGCCGAGCGTGCGGAGTGCCTGCACCTCGAGCAGGCGATCCGGGACGAGATCCGCGGACGCTCCCTGCTGTCCGACGACGTCCGCGCCGAGGTGATGCGCCTGCGACGCCGGGGCGCGACGGTGCAGCTGCACGACGACGGCGGACTCGACGACCTCGACATCGACGACCTCCGTCGGGTGCACGCCCGGATCGCCGAGGCCCTGCACCAGGCACGCGAGGCCGACAACGTCATCGTGCGGACGGTCCCGGAAGGGTCGGAGTCCGCGGTGACCGTGGTGGGGCTCCGACTCGACACGGCGGCGAGCGAGTCGGCAGCGCTGGGGGCGGGGCTGGACGACGAGGACGGCGACGAGGACGACTCCGTGGTCGTCTGGCTCGAGATCCCGCGGCACGAGCACGCCTGAGCCGACGGGTCCGGCAGCGGAGGCCCCGGAAACGGGGAACGGGCCGGTCGTTGCGACCGGCCCGTTCACGACCCGAGTGAGAGCGACAACCCGAATATCGCCCTGACTCGTAGCTGGTGGTGGCGTCGTACCCTAGTCGGCCACCGACCTGCGATGTTCTTCGCTGAAGGACACCGAACACGAACTACTATGCCCGCCGTCCAGGGGTCTGTCAGTCGTCATTATGGGGGACAAATCGCGCATTTTCAGACGGCGTCGAGGGAAGTTGTCCCCCGAGTGAGGGGAGACCGACCAGGGAGTCCGTCCTGCACTGCCGCAGCGGCCCCGGTACCCAGGGGTACACGGTACCGCGTCCCCGTGCGGCCCCCGCGCTCAGCGGAGTGACCGGACCCAGGCACCCTGTCCGTGGTCGAGCGGGTGTCGGAGCCCGCGTGCCGAGGCGTCCCACCCGGCGCGCGGCGACACCGTGATCTCCGGGCGTCCGAGTGCCGCCGCCTCGTCGGCCTGGCGCTGCAGGACGGCGATGACGGCCGCGAGTTCCTCGGGCGTGGGATCACCGGACACCACGCGGACGTCGGCCGTGGCGGACACGGTCGTCTCGTGGGGCACCGCGGGGACGGCGGCGGCGTGGCGGCCCATCAGAGGGGGATGTTCCCGTGCTTCTTGGGCGGCAACGAGGCGCGCTTGCCGCGGAGCGCCCGCAGGGCCTTCACCACGGACACGCGGGTCGCGTGCGGCTGGATGATGCCGTCGAGCTCACCACGCTCGGCCGCGAGGTACGGCGACGCGACGTTGTACGTGTACTCGTTCGCGAGCTTGGCGCGCACGGCGGCGACGTCCTCCCCGGACTCCTCGGCACGCTTGATCTCGGAGCGGTACAGGATGTTGACCGCGCCCTGGCCACCCATGACGGCGATCTCGGCGGTCGGCCACGCCAGGTTGATGTCCGCGCCGAGCTGCTTCGAGCCCATCACGATGTACGCGCCGCCGTACGCCTTCCGCGTGATGACGGTGACGAGCGGCACGGTGGCCTCGGCGTACGCGTACAGGAGCTTGGCGCCGCGGCGGATGACGCCGGTCCACTCCTGGTCGGTGCCGGGCAGGTACCCCGGCACGTCGACGAGGGTGAGGATCGGGATGCCGAACGCGTCGCAGAACCGCACGAAGCGCGCGGCCTTCTCGCCGGCGTCGATGTTCAGCGTGCCGGCCATCGCCTGCGGCTGGTTGGCGATGATGCCGACCGTGCGGCCCTCGACCCGACCGAAGCCGATGAGGATGTTCGGCGCGAAGAGCGGCTGGACCTCGAGGAACTCGCCGTCGTCGACGACGTGCTCGATGATCGTGGTGACGTCGTACGGCTGGTTCGTCGAGTCCGGGATGACGACGTCGAGTTCGCGGTCGGCGTCGGTGGTCTCCAGCTCGGGAGCGACGTCGTACGCGGGCGCGTCGGACAGGTTGTTGTCCGGCAGGAACCCGATGAGGGACCGCGCGTAGTCGAGGGCGTCGGTCTCGTCCTCGGCGAGGTAGTGGGCGACACCCGAGACGGCGTTGTGCGTCTGTGCGCCGCCGAGCTCCTCGAAGCCGACGTCCTCGCCGGTGACGGTCTTGATGACGTCCGGCCCGGTGACGAACATGTGGCTCGTCTTGTCGACCATGATCACGAAGTCCGTCAGGGCGGGGGAGTACACCGCGCCGCCCGCTGCCGGGCCCATCACGATGGAGATCTGCGGGATGACGCCGGAGGCCCGGGTGTTGAGGCGGAAGATCTCGCCGTACTTGCCGAGCGCGACCACGCCTTCCTGGATGCGGGCGCCGCCGGAGTCGAGGATGCCGATGATCGGGACGCCCGTCTTCAGCGCGTGCTCCATGACCTTGACGATCTTCTCGCCGGCGACCTCGCCGAGGGAGCCGCCGAAGACCGTGAAGTCCTGCGCGTACACCGCGACGTTCCGGCCGTGGATGGTGCCGACGCCCGTGACGACCGCGTCGCCGTAGGGGCGCTTCGACTCCATGCCGAACGCGTGCGTGCGGTGTCGGACGAACTCGTCGAACTCCACGAAGGAGTTGTCGTCGAGCAGCTGCTCGATGCGTTCGCGGGCCGTGCCCTTGCCCTTGGCGTGCTGCTTCGCGATGGCGGCCTCGCCCGCGGCGGTCACGGCTTCGTGGTACCGCTCGCGGAGATCGGCGAGCCGGCCGGCCGTCGTCGAGAGATCGGGGGTGTCTCCTGAAGTCACCCGCTCACCCTACCGGCGGCGAGCACGGCGTCGGTTGGAGGACCCCCACGGTTCCTGCCCGTAGATTTGCGTGCATGTCCACATCCGCGTCGCCGACCTTCCCCACCAGCCGAGCGGCCGTCCGTGCGGCCGGTGCGACCTTCGCGGCACCGGAGACGACGGGTTCGACGAACGCCGACTTGCTGACGCGGGCGCCGGAGGTGCCGCACGGCAGCGTCCTGGTGACCCTCGACCAGACGGCGGGCCGCGGCCGCCTCGACCGGACGTGGTCCGCACCCGCCGGCGAGACGCTCGCGGCGAGCGTGCTCGTCCGCGCCGATCTCGACGAACGCGACCGCGGTTGGCTCCCGCTCGTCGCGGGCGCGGCGATGCGCGATGCCGTCGCCGGCGTGCTGGCGGACGACCAGTCCGACGACGTGCCCGACGTGGCGGGGACGACCCGTGCCTCCCGGCCCGCCCCGCGTGTCGTCGTGAAGTGGCCGAACGACGTCCAGGTGGACGGCCGCAAGCTGTGCGGCATCCTGTGCCAGGTCGCCGCAGACGGCAGCGTCGTGGTCGGCGCGGGGGTGAACCTGACGATCCCGGCCGACCGGTTGCCGACGCCGACCTCCACGTCGCTCGCCGTGGCGGGCGCGCGCGGGTCCGCGGCGGACCTCGCCGACCGGGTCCTGACCACGTTCCACGGGGGTGTCCTGGAGGCGGTGGCCGCCCTGGTCGCGGGCGGCGCCGGTGCCGAGGCGGTGCGGTCCCACGTCCGGTCGGCCTGCGGCACGATCGGACAGCGCGTCCGACTCGAACTGCCCGACGGCACGGCCGAGGAGGCGGACGCCATCGGCATCGACGACGAGGGGCGCATCACGATCCGGGATCGACACGGTGCCACCAGGGGCGTCGCGGTGGGGGACGTCACCCACCTGCGGTATGCATGACCGCATGACCGACGAGCCGCCGCCCGAACGCGTCGTCGCACGCCTGCGGCCGCACGCGCGTCGGCTGGTGCGGCCGACGGTGTTCGTCGTGCTGGTGGTGCTCGCGGGCGGGTTCGGGTTCGGCGTGTTCCGCGCCCAACTCGCGTGGCTCAACGCCGTGGTCGCAGCCCTCGTCCTCGTCCTCGTGTTCGTCGGCGGCGCCGTGCCCCTGTTCCGGTGGATGTCCGAGCGCTACGTGGTGACCACGCGGCGGCTCGTCGTCGTGCACGGCCTCGGCACGCGCACCCGGCGGGAGCTGCTGCACTCCCGGGGGTACGACGTGACGGTCCGGCGCCGTGGGCTGCAGGGGCTGTTCCGCTCCGGTGACGTCCTCGTCTTCCCCGGCGACGAACCGGCGCTCGTGCTCGGTGACGTCCCGCACGCCGACCTCGTGGTGGCGGTCCTGCACGACATGGTCGAGGCGTACGAGGCCCGCCGCCGACACCGCGAACCCGACTGGGACGAGATCGTCGGCGGCGCGGACCGTCCGGAGTGGGGCGACGTCCGGCCCTGACCGGCCCATCGCACTCGGAGGAAGTTCGACGAGAACCCGGTACCGTCGTCCCGTGCGTATCTCTGTCATCGGCTGCGGCTACCTCGGTGCCGTGCACGCCGCCTCAATGGCCAAGCTCGGACACGACGTCGTCGCGGTCGACGTCGACCCCGTCAAGATCGAACGGCTCGCCGCGGGCGAGGCCCCGTTCTTCGAGCCCGGGCTCCCCGAGATCCTGACCGAGGCCCTCGAGTCGGGCCGTATCCGCTTCACGACCGACATGGCCGAGGTGGCCGGCGCCAGCGTGCACTTCCTCGCCGTCGGCACCCCGCAGGGACCGACCGGCGCAGCAGACCTCACCTACGTCGACGCCGCGGTCGACGCGCTCGTGCCGCACCTCGCCGCGGGCGAGTTCGTCGTCGGCAAGTCCACCGTCCCGGTCGGCACCGCCGCACGACTGGCCGCCCAGGTCGAGGCCGCGGTGCCCGGAGCCTCGCTCGTCTGGAACCCCGAGTTCCTGCGCGAGGGCTTCGCCGTGCAGGACACGATCTCACCCGACCGCCTCGTCTACGGCGTGCCCGCGGGCGAGACCGGCGAGCGCGCCGTCGCCCTCCTCGACGAGGTCTACGCGACCACCCTGTCCGAGGGCACGCCGCGCCTCGTGGTCGACCTCGCAACGGCCGAGCTCGTCAAGGTCAGCGCGAACGCGTTCCTCGCGACGAAGATCTCCTTCATCAACGCGATGGCCGAGATCGCCGAGGTGGTCGGCGCCGACGTGACGGCGCTCGCCGACGCGATCGGGCACGACGCCCGGATCGGCCGGAAGTTCCTGAACGCCGGTCTCGGGTTCGGCGGCGGATGCCTGCCGAAGGACATCCGCGCGTTCCAGGCGCGGGCGACCGAGCTCGGCGTGCCCGAGTCGCTCGCGTTCCTCGCCGACGTCGACGCGATCAACCTGCGCCGTCGCGACCACGTGGTGGAGCTCGCGCACGAGGCCCTCGGCGGTGACGTCACCGGCAAGCGGGTGGCCGTGCTGGGGCTGGCGTTCAAGCCGAACTCCGACGACGTCCGCGACTCCCCGGCCCTCGACATCGCGGGACGGCTCCTCGGGCACGGTGCCACGGTGGTCGCGTACGACCCTGAGGCCGTCCTCACCGCGCGCCGGGTCCACCCGGAGCTCGACTACGTCGAGAGCGCCGCGGATGCGCTCCGCGACGCCGACCTCGTGCTCGTCCTCACCGAGTGGAACGAGTTCCGCGAACTCGACCCCGCCGACGCAGCCGCACTCGTGTCGACCCCCGTCGTGATCGACGGCCGCAACTGCCTCGACCGTGACGCCTGGACCGCTGCCGGCTTCACCTACCGGGGGATGGGCCGCTAGCGTCCTCGACCGCGGTGCTCCTCGACGGCGCCGACGACGTGCACGGGCACGGCGTCGGCGCCGTCGACGTGCACGGCGTCGGCGCCGTCGTCCGGGCTCGTCGCGCGGACCGGATCAGGCGTTGGAGGAGACCTGCTGCCCGCCGGCGCCGGTCGGCTCGACGTCCCCGGTCGCGCGGTCGGCGCGGTCCGGGTGGTACACCCACACCTTGTAGAGCCAGAACCGGAACACCGTGCCGAGCACCAGGCCGATGACGTTGCCGGAGATGTTGTCGGCCAGGGCCGAGGTCAGCCCGAGCACGTAGTGCGAGATCCCGAGGCAGCCGAGGGAGATCACCATGCCGCCCAGGGAGACCACCACGAACTCGAGGCCCTCCCGCGCTGCGACGGACCGACGCTGGTCACGGAAGGTCCAGTAGCGGTTGCCCATCCAGTTGACGAAGATCGCCACCACCGTCGAGATGACCTTCGCCCAGAAGGGACCGGAGTGGATCTCGTCGGGGCTGAGGACCGTCGCGCGGAGCACGTTGAAGATGAGTGTGTCGACGACGAAGCCGACGGCACCGACGACGCCGAACCGAGCCAGTTGGGCAATCAGACGCCGCACGTGTTCTCCATGGTCCGTAGAGTTGGGGATGGTCGCGGTGGCGCGACCAGACGGTCGCCTGTGGACGACCCGAAGAGCGATTGTAGACAGTGCGTTCCCGCCGGAAGGTGTGAACGACGGAAGGAACACTCAGCATGGCGTTGCGCGTCGGGGTCGTCGGTGGGGGTCAGCTGGCACGGATGATGGTGCCCGCGGCCGTGGAACTCGGGATCGACATCCGCGTCCTGGCCGAGGGGCCGGGCATGTCGGCAGCGATCGCCGCCACCGCCGAGGGGGACTACCACGACGCCGAGACCGTGCTCGCCTTCGCTGCGGACGTCGACGTCGTCACGTTCGACCACGAGCACGTGCCTCAGGACGTCCTCCGCGCCCTCGTCGACGCCGGGGTCGCCGTGCGTCCGGGGCCGGAGCCGTTGGCCGTCGCGCAGGACAAGATCACGATGCGCACACGTCTGACCGAGCTCGGACTGCCGGTGCCGGACTGGGCCGCCGTGCAGGATCCCGACGAACTGCAGGCGTTCCTCGACGACCACGGCGGCCGTGCCGTCGTCAAGACCGCGCGTGGCGGGTACGACGGCAAGGGCGTCCGGGTCGTGTCGGACCCCGCGGACGTGTCCGACTGGTTCATCGCGGTCGCGGAGGCCGGAGGCGGGCAGGCCCTGCTGGTCGAGGAGCTCGTGCCGTTCACCCGGGAGCTCGCACAGTCCGTCGCTCGCCGTCCCTCCGGCGAGGTGGTCGCGTGGCCGCTCGTCGAGACGGTGCAGCGCGACGGGGTCTGCGCCGAGGTGTTCGCGCCCGCGCCGGACAGCGCCGGACGCATCGCGGACACCGCCGAGGACATCGCGGTGCGGATCGCGACCGAGTTGGGCGTCACCGGCGTGCTGGCGGTCGAGCTGTTCCAGACGGAGGACGAGCGGATCCTCATCAACGAGCTCGCGATGCGGCCGCACAACACCGGCCACTGGTCGATCGACGGCGCGACGACGAGCCAGTTCGAGCAGCACCTGCGCGCGGTCCTCGACCTGCCGCTCGGTGCGACGGGGACGCACGCGCCGTCCGCCGTGATGGTGAACGTGCTCGGCGGCCCGGCCGACGGCGACCTGGCGGCGCGGTACCCGGCGGCGCTCGAGGCCTTCCCCGAGGCGAAGTACCACTTCTACGGCAAGGATCCGCGTCCGGGCCGGAAGATCGGCCACGTGACCGTGATCGGCGACGACCTCGACGACGTCACCTACCGCGCCCGGGCGGCGGCCGCGCACTTCGACGACTGAGCTCCGCGGTCCGCAGAACGCCGGACACCCGCTCGGGTGGCACCCGATCTGGCGTGTGTACGGGGGCCGGGAGCGCGTGCTCCCATGGACCGGTCAGAGGCCGACCAGTCCGAGGAGTCCCGTCATGCGCCGCGTCAGCGTGCCCGCCACGTCCGTCCCACTCGCCACGCTCGGCGCGCTCGTCGCCGGCGCAGCGGTCGTCGTGGGAGGGCTGACGCCCACGGCGACGGCAGCGACGGCAGCGACGGCAGCGACGGCCGCCCCGACGACCGCCGCCTCGATGCGGGCCGCCGCAACGGCGACACTGTTCGGGAAGGGCCCCCACCGGTCCGACACCAGCGAGGCCGCGAAGCAGGCCGCCGCGCTCGCGACGTCCGACCCGGCCGGAGCCGCGGCGGCGAAGACCATCGCCCAGTACCCCGTCGCCACGTGGCTCGGCGACTGGACGCAGGGCACCACCCTCACCAAGACGATCGACACGGCCGTCGCCGCTGCCGACCGGGAGGGCACCACCGCGGTGTTCGTCACCTACGCGATCCCGGACCGTGACTGCGGCGGGCACTCCGCGGGTGGCCTGGACGAAGCCGCGTACACGGCGTGGGTGGACCAGATCGTGACGCACGTCGCCCGGCACCGGGCCGCGGTCATCGTCGAACCCGACTCCCTCGCGATGCTCAGCAACAGCGCCTGCGACGCGTCGCTCGGGCAGCAGCGGTTCCGGATCCTCTCCCGCGAGGTCGCCGCGTTCACCGCCGCCGGGGTGCCCGCCTACCTCGACGCCGGGAACTCGAACTGGGTGCCCCCGACGGTGATGGCCGCACGGCTGCAGAGCGCCGGGGTGCAGGACGCCCGCGGGTTCTTCACCGACGTGGCGAACTACTACCCGACCGAGCAGGAACAGGCCTACGCCGAGAAGGTGTCCGCGCTCACCGGGGGCTCGCACTACGTGATCGACACCTCCCGGAACGGGCAGGGCTGGCGGGGGACCTGGTGCAACGCCGCGGGCGCCGGCCTGGGGACGTCGCCGCGGATCGTCTCCGACGGCACGGGCCTCGACGCGCTCCTCTGGGTGAAGACCCCCGGCGCGAGCGACGGCGCCTGCAACGGCGGTCCGGCTGCGGGCAAGTGGTGGTCGGCGTACGCGCAGACCCTGGTCGCGAACGGCCGCCTCGGCACGCCTGCGACGAGCGCCCCGGTGGCGACGACCGCCCCGGTCACGACGCCGGCCCCGGTCGCGACGCCGGCTCCGGTGGCGACGACCGCCCCGGTCGTGACGCCGGCTCCGGCGGCCGCCGCGTCGTCGGCGCCGCAGGCGAAGCGGGACTCGGCCACCTCGAGCGCCAAGCGCCGCCTGACCGTGCGGGGGTGGGCCTTCGACCGTGACGACACCACCAAGCCGGTGACGGTCCGGATGACGGTGGACGGGAAGGCGGTCGGGGCGTGGCCCGCGAACGCCTCGCGGCCGGACGTCGACCGCGTGCACGCCGTCGGCCGGAACCACGGCTACGAGGTGACCGTGGCGGCCGCGAGCGGGAAGCGCACGGTGTGCCTGACCGCGATCGGCCTCGGAGCCGGCGGCGACACGTCGATCGGGTGCACCGTGGTCACGGTGCGCTGACCCGCCGACCTGCCCGCCACGCGCTCCAGTAGGCTCGTGCCGTGACCGACACCGCAGCCTCCGCCCAGCCGCTCGTCTCGATCATCATGGGGTCCGACTCGGACTGGCCGACCATGCGCGCCGCCGCCGACACCCTGACGGAACTCGGCATCGCCTTCGAAGCCGACGTCGTGTCGGCCCACCGGACGCCGGACAAGATGACCCGGTTCGCCCGCGGTGCCGCGGCGCGGGGCATCCGCGTCGTGATCGCCGGTGCCGGGGGAGCGGCGCACCTGCCGGGCATGGTCGCGTCCATGACGACGCTGCCGGTGATCGGCGTGCCCGTGCAGCTCGCGCGCCTGGACGGCCTCGACTCGCTGCTCTCGATCGTGCAGATGCCCGCGGGCATCCCGGTCGCGACGATGGCGATCAACGGTGCGGCGAACGCCGGGCTCCTCGCCGCCCGGATCATCGGGTCGTCCGACCCCGCCGTCGCGACGCGCCTGCAGCAGCACGCCGACGACCTCGAGCGGGTGGTCGAGGAGAAGGCGGCGCGACTCCGCGACGCGCTCTGACACCGGCGCCGGGCCGACGGCGCCGGGCCGACGGCGCCGACGATCGCGCCCGGGCCGGTGTCAGCTCGTCGCGCCGGTGACCCCGTTCACGGTGACGGTCCGAGCAGCCCCGCCGACGGTGACGGCCACCGTCCACGTGGGCGCGGTGCCGCTCCCACCCAGCGTGACCGCGCTGACGGTGCCGCCGGCGGCCGAAGCGGCCCGGGAGGCCGCGGCCGTCGCGTCGACCTTGAGCGCCGCGGCCCGGGCGACGTTCGCCGTCTTGGTCGCCGCGTCGGAGTCCTTCGGGAAGGGGCCGGAGGTGACCCGGTCGAGCGTCGCGGACACGACCGCCTGGGTGAGCGAGCCGTCGGGTCCGTCCACGACGACCGTCCAGGCGTCGCCGGAGCCGGCCAGCGACACGACCGTGCCCCCACCCGCCGCCGCGATGCCCTGCTTCGAGATCTTCCCGAAGTCGACGTTCGCCGGCGCCTGGGCACCGCTCCCGTTCCCGGTGCCGGGCCCGGTCCCGTCGTCAGCGGAGCCGGTCTGGTCGTCGCTCGGGTCGGACGGCTCGGGCGTGGGGAGCGGCGCCGCACTTCGGGTCGGGGTCGACGACGCGGTCGCGGAGGCACTGGCGGACGGCGTGCCGACCGGGGTCTCGCTGCCCGAGCACCCGCTCAGGACAGCGGCCGTCGCGACGCCGAGTGCCATCGAAGCGGTCAGGATCGTGAGCGGGTGTCGACGCGTCATGCTCCGATCTTGGCAGCCGGACGAGCGCCGACAGCCGATGACACGGTCGCGACGCCGGATCGACACACATCCGTGACGGGCACCCCTGCTGGCGCGGCGTCGATCAGAGGTCGGCGTGCAACTGCCAGGTCTCCGACGCCGAGTCCTGCCACGTGAACATGCGCGCACGGTCCGGTCCGGCGATGGCGAGCTGGGCGGCGAGGCGCCGGTCGTTCGCGACCTGGTACACGGCCTGGGCGAGGCGTTCCGAGTAGGACTCACGCGGGTCGCGCGCGACGACCACGCCGGCGTCCGAAGCGACCTCGCACACGGCGGCGTCGTCGGAGTGGATGACCGGGGTGCCGAAGCTCATCGCCTCGATCACGGGGAGCCCGAAGCCCTCGGCGAGACTCGGGAAGACGAACGCCGTGGCGCGGTCGTAGGCGACGGCGAGGTCCGCGTCCTCGATGCGCCCGAGGACCTTGAGCCGTTCCGGTGCGAGGCCAACCCGTTCGGCCTCGCCGTGCACGTCGACGTCGCCCCAACCGTCGGGCCCGGCGATGACCAGCGGGAGTTCCTGCGGTGCGTCCGGGTGCGCCATCGCGGCGATGAGGTGGGCGAGGCCCTTGCGCGGCTCGAGGGTGCCGACGGCGAGGACGTACCGCTCGGGCAGTCCGAGGCGTTCGGCACGGAGGTCCGCGTCGACGGGGAGACGCAGGCGGCCGCTCGGTGCGCCGCCGATCACCCGCAGTCGGTCGCCGAACGGGTGCAGACGGTTCAGCTCCCCGGCGACCGCGTGGGTCGGCACCACGACGGCGTCCGCGTACTTGAACGCGCGTTTCACCATCGCCTTGTGGAAGTGCACGCCTCGGGGCGTGAGGGTCTCCGGATGGGTCCACGGCACCGTGTCGTGGACGGTGACGACCGTCTGGCGGCCGGGCTCGAGCGAGCGATCGTGCTTCACGAGGGGCGCGAGGACGCTCGGGGCGTGCACCATGCCCTGCGAGGCACCCCGGGCGAACCCGGACTGCCAGGCGAGCGCGAGCTCCCGGCGGGGCAGCACCAGGCGTTCGAGGTCGGCGAGCCCGGGGAGGAGCGTGCGCAGCCGGTCGGTGTCCTCGCGCGGTGCTGCGGACACCACCCCGACGACGTCACAGCCGGCGGGTGCGGTGGCGACGAGTTCCCGCGTGAGTTCCTCGGCGTACCGGCCGATGCCACCCGGGACGGGGGCGATCACCTGGTCGACGATCACGCGGAGTGTGGTCATCTCGTGCGGCTCCTCGGTGTGGCTGACTGCGATCCTGACGGCCGCTGGCGGTGCGTCGCACGACCCTACCAGCGGCTCCCGGGCAACTCCTCGACGGTCACCGCGACAGCGACGGCAACGGCGACGGCGACGGCGGCTGCGGACTACTCCGCGGCCGCTCCCGGCTCGACCTGTGCCGTGGACGGCGATCCGGCCGCGGCCCGGGCGCGGCGGTGTCGGCGTTCCCCGAGCACGGCGCCGAGCGCGAACACCAGGTCGACGACGGTGAGCAGCACGCGGGACATCACCGCGACGCTCACCGCGGCCGAGGCACCGAGCGGGACGCCCGCGGTGAGCATCGCCGTGAGCACGGCCTCGCGGCCACCGAGTCCGGCGGGGAGGAAGAAGACGAGGAAGCCGACGAGCCAGGCGAGCGCGTAGGCGCCGATCGCCAGCACCGTGACGCGGAGGTCGACGTGCGCGAGCGGGACGAGCACGAGGGCGATGTGCAGACCGAACACGACCCATGCGAGCGCGGCCCAGCCGAAGGCCCGGAGGACCGCTCCCAGCCGGATGTCGATCGTGCCGAGGTCGCGGCGGGTGACCTTCGACGCCAGGCGGAGGCCGAACCGCAGGACGGCCGGGTGCAGCGCGGCGAGCACGACGGGGACGAGGAGCAGGACGAACCAGTACCGCGCGAAGGCGTCGGGCTGCACGAAGGGGATCGTCACGGCGGCCACGCAGACGCCGGCTCCGCAGCTCACCAGCAGCGTGAGCATGCCGACGGCCACGCTGCGCGCCGGCGGCACCCTGTGTTCCCGTCCGAGGTCGGCCTGGGCGACGATCGGCCAGACGGAGCCGGGGATGTACTTCCCGATCTGGGACAGGAAGAACACCCGTTGCGACGCCGCGAGCGGGATCCGGTGCCCGGCACCCGCCATGAGCGCCCGCCACGACAGGAACGTCACGTACGTCGCCGCCGCGCCGAGGACCAGCGCCGCGACGAGCGTCCACGGGTCCTGCCGACCGAACGCGTCGGCGATGTCGCCGGCGCGCGGGACCAGGAACGCGACGCAGAGCGCCAGGGCGACGAGGAGGGCCACCACCCGGACGACGGTCTTGGCTCGGGAGCGCGGTGCGGGCTGCGGGGCGTCGGTCATTCTCACCTAGGGTTGATCGGGTGCGTCAGGACCTCGACGGCGCGCGCATCGACCGGGAAGGGGCGACACACGTGCGGATCTTGACCTTCGGAACATACCAGGCCTCGGATCACCCTCGGGTGCGCGTCCTCGCCGACGGCCTGCGGTCCCGGGGCCACCTGGTGGCCGAGGCGAACGTGCCGCTGGGGCTGTCCACGCGCGACCGCGTCGCGATGCTCGGGGCCCGATCCGGCGCGCTGCAGATGGCCCGCCGGCTCGCCACGAGTTGGTCACGCCTGGTCGGCAAGGCCCTCCGTGCCCGTCGCTCGGGTCGTCCGGACGCCCTGCTCGTCGGGTACATGGGGCACTTCGACGTGTGGCTCGCCCGCACGCTCTTCCCGCGCACCACGATCGCGCTCGACCACCTGATCTTCGCGGCGACGACCGCGCAGGACCGCGGGGTGGGGGAGGCCGGGCTGAAGCAGCGGCTGCTCCGCTTCCTGGACACGTCGGCGCTCCGCATCGCCGACGTGGTCGTCGTCGACACCGAGGAACACCGCGACCTCGTGCCGGAGGGTCTCCGGTCCAAGGCCGTCGTGGTGCCCGTGGGCGCGCAGGAGGCCTGGTACGACGCAGCGGTGACCGATCGCGCGGAGGGCGCCGGACCGCTCCGCGTGGTCTTCTACGGCCTGTTCACGCCGTTGCAGGGGGCCGAGACGATCGGTGCGGCGATCGGGATGCTGCCGTCGGACGGCAGCGTCACGGTGACGATGATCGGTTCCGGGCAGGACCTCGACGCCGCGCGCGCGGCCGCCGACGGCGGCGCACCGACGGAGTGGATCCCCTGGGTCGACGCCGCGGACCTCCCCGCGCTGGTCGCGAGCCACGACGTCGGCATCGGCATCATGGGAACGACGCCGAAGGCGCTCAAGGTCGTCCCGAACAAGGTCTACCAGTGTGCCGCCGCCGGCCTCGCGGTCGTCACGAGCGACACCGCACCCCAGCGCCGGGCCTTCGGGGACGCCGTCACCGCGGTACCGGCGGGGGATCCGCGGGCGCTCGCCGACGCGGTGCGCGCGCTGGCTGCGGACCGCGAGCTGCTCGCCGGGCGGCGAGCGGCGGCGGCCGCGGCAGCCGAGCGGTTCCGTCCGGAAGCGGCGGTCGCGCCGCTCGACGAGCGGTTGCGGGCGGGCACGCGCTGACCGGAGACGACGGGGGAAGCACTGGAGGCCCGGATCACGTTCCGCGCGCGGCGGACGTGATCCGGGCCTCCAGTCCTTCCCGGGTGGGTCAGGCGTCGAGGACGCCCGCCGACACGGCGGCGCGCAACGCATCGCGCCAGTCGCGCATGGGTGCCAGGCCGGCCCGGGCCCAGCCGTCGTGCCCGAGCACGCTGTACGCGGGACGTGGCGCGGGTCGGACGAACGCCGAGCTGTCCGTCGGTAGGACCCGCTCGGGGTCCAGCCCGACCTCGGCGAAGATCGCCTTCGTGAAGTCGAACCACGAACCCTGACCGGCGTTCGTCCCGTGGTAGGTGCCCGCGGGCGCGTCGGCGTCGACGAGCGCGACGATCTGCCGCGCGAGGTCGCCGGTCCACGTCGGCTGGCCGATCTGGTCGGTCACGACGCTGACGGTCTCGTGCGAGCCGGCGAGCCGGATCATCGTTTTCGCGAAGTTCGGCCCGTGCTCGCCGTACAGCCAGGCACCCCGCACGATGTACGAGGAGTCGGGGGCGATCCGGCGGATCGCCTCCTCGCCGGCGGCCTTCGTGCGCCCGTAGGCGCCGAGCGGGGCGAGCGGGGCGTCCTCCGCGTACGGGGTCGTGCCGGTGCCGTCGAACACGTAGTCGGTGGACACGTGCACGAGCTTCGCGCCGGTCGCTGCCGTCGCGGTCGCGAGGACCTCCGGGCCGCGCGCGTTCACGGCGGCGGCGTCGTCCTCGTGGGACTCGGCGTCGTCGACCTTCGTGTACGCGGCGCTGTTGATCACGACGTCGTGGCCCTCGACCGCGGCGGCCACCGCCCCGGCGTCGGTGATGTCGAGGTCCGCGCGGCTGAGCGCCGTGACGTCACGACCCGCCAGCGCGTGCTGGAGGTCCTGGCCGAGCATGCCGGCGGCCCCGGTGACGAGGAAGCGGGTCACAGCGCGGCGCGTTCCTTGAGCGGCTCCCACCACGCGCGGTTGTCGCGGTACCACTGCACGACGTCGGCGAGACCCTGCTCGAACGGGACCTGCGGCTCGTAGCCGAGCTCGGCCTGGATCTTCGAGATGTCGACCGAGTAGCGGAGGTCGTGGCCGAGGCGGTCCTGCACGCGGTCGACGTACGACCAGTCCTTCCCGGTGGCCTCGAGGAGGAGCTCGGTGAGTTCCTTGTTGGTGAGCTCGGTACCGCCGCCGATGTTGTAGATCTCGCCCGCGCGGCCCTTGGTGAGCACGAGCGCGATGCCGCGGGTGTGGTCGTCGACGTGCAGCCAGTCGCGGACGTTGTTGCCCTCGCCGTAGAGCGGGACGTGCTTGTCGTCGATCAGGTTGGTGACGAAGAGCGGGATGACCTTCTCGGGGAAGTGGTACGGCCCGTAGTTGTTCGAGCAGCGCGTGATCGAGAGGTTGAGTCCGTGCGTGCGGTGGTAGCTGCGCGCGAGCAGGTCGCTGCCGGCCTTCGACGCCGAGTACGGCGAGTTCGGTTCCAGCGGGCGGTCCTCGGCCCACGAACCCTCGCTGATCGAGCCGTAGACCTCGTCGGTGGAGACGTGCACGAACCGCGGCGTGCCGTGGCGGAGTGCGGCGTCGAGCAGCCGCTGGGTGCCGACCACGTTCGTCTCGACGAAGACGCCGGAGTCGCGGACGGAACGGTCGACGTGCGACTCGGCGGCGAAGTGGACGATCGCGTCGATGCCCGGGATCACCTCGTCGAGCTTCGCAGCGTCGGTGATGTCGCCCTGCACGAAGGTGTACCGAGGCGAGTCCGCCACCGGGGCGAGGTTCTCCAGGTTGCCCGAGTAGGTCAGCGCGTCGTAGACGACGACGTCCGCCCCTTCGAGGCCGGGGTAGGCGTCCTGCAGGGTGCGCCGGACGAAGTTCGAGCCGATGAAGCCGGCCCCTCCGGTGACGAGGATCTTCACGGATTGTTCCTTTGTGTCGGTTCAACGGTCGGCGGAGAGTTTAGCGGGTCGGTCCCTGCGGCCTCGGCGGCGTCGGGATCGGCCGGGTTCGGGTCCTCGGCGCTGCCGGTCGTGCCGGCGGTGCCGGTCGTGCCG